>JAISCK010000162.1 GCA_031265635.1 Spirochaetaceae bacterium | reverse complement strand
CTCAAATTCGCCGCTTCGGTGCTTCTGCCCCTGACCATTGCCATACTTTTGGCCTTTGTACTGGAACCTGTTGTTCGTTTTCTGGGCAAATATCACATTCCCCGCATAGCTTCGATACTGCTGTCTTCGGCGCTTATCGTAATTGGCCTTTACAGCATGGGGCTGGCCCTGTTTTCCTCAGGCAGAACCATACTTTCATCCTATCCGCGATACGAAGACAGGCTTACGGAAATCTATGTGGGCATAGCCAGTTTTTTTGAGCTTTCCTATGATGAACACCTGTCATTCCTGGAAAATCTCTGGAATCAACTGGGCATAAGAACGCGGGTACGGGTCATAACCCTTTCCCTGTCCAATGAATTCCTCATTTTTTTGAAAGACGCCTTTATGGTGGTGCTGTTCGTGTTCTTTCTGCTCACCGAGGCGAGTTTTTTCAAGGACAAGGTTTTTCTGGCCTTTGAGAACAAACGTTCCGGCCAGATTTATAAAATCAGCCACGATGTTGTACACGAAGTAACCCGTTACCTTTCGATTAAGTTCCTCATTTCGCTGGTAACCGGGGCGGTGGTCGCCGGCCTCCTGAAACTCGCCGGGCTTGAGTTCCCCCTGGTATGGGGCATGATACAGTTCATTTTGAATTTTATCCCCAGCATAGGCAGCATTGCCGTAGGTGTCGCCGCCGGCGTCTTTGCCCTGCTCCAGTTCTGGCCCTTTCCGCAGCCGGTTATTACCGTCGCCCTTATCATGCTGGGCACCAATATGATCATCGGCAATGTGATGGAACCGAAAATCATGGGCGATAACCTCGGCCTGTCCCCCATTGCCGTACTGGTATCCCTGGTCGTCTGGGGCTGGATATGGGGTTTTGCCGGCATGATACTCGCCGTGCCCATGACCGTCATCATCAGGATAATCTGCGAAAACATTTCCTCTCTTGAACCGGTGTCCATACTCCTCGCTTCCCACCGCTCCTTGGCGGCGAAGAAAAACGCCAGGGAAAAAGAGCAGGAGCCGGAAACGCCGTCAGAATAAAAGGCCCGAAATTCAACCCAAATAGCCAATTGAGTTTATGGTCTGGCTCTATTTCACAAAGGCGTCTTTGAGAAGTTCAAGGTCAAGTTCGGGGTACACCGGAAAACGGTCAAGGACTTTTTGTACCCGGTTAAGGGCCTCCGCCTTAACCGTCTCGCTGATACGGTATTTTGCCTTGCTTTTCTTTGCCGGGTCTTTGGCGTCAGGCGCCTGGGATGTACCCTTGAGAATAAGGGCGATGACGGCGCCTATTTCTTCCATTTCGGCTGTGCCCATGCCCAGGGAGGTCGCCGCGGCGGTTCCTATGCGGAGGCCGGATGTATACCAGGGGCCGTTGGGGTCAAAGGGAAGGCTGTTCCGGTTCACCGTGACATGACATTCGTGGAGGGCGCTTTCGGCCTGCCGTCCGGTAATGCCCAGGGAGCGGACATTAACCAGGATGAGATGATTGTCGGTTCCGCCGGTGAGGACCTCAAGGCCGTTTTTGACGCAGGAAGCGGCCAGGGTTTGGCAATTTTCAACAACGCGCCGGGCATAGACCTGAAATTCGGGGCGCAGCGCCTCCCTAAAGGCCACTGCCTTGGCGGCGATTATATGGGGGAGGGGGCCGCCCATGGTAAGGGGACAGCCCTTGTCCAGGGCCCCGGCGAATTCAGACGTGGAAAGCACCAGTCCCGCCCTGGGGCCCCTGAGGGTTTTGTGGGTCGTGCTGGTTACCACATGGGCGTGGGGTACAGGGTCGTAATCGCCCGAAAAAACTTTGCCCGCCACAAGGCCGGCGAAATGGGCCATGTCCACCATGAAAACCGCGCCGGTTGCGTCGGCGATTTCCCGCATGCGCTTAAAATTAATCTTTCGCGGATAGGCTGAATATCCGGCAAGCAGTATAAAGGGCCTGAGTTCCCTGGCCTGTTTTTCTACAGCGTCATAGTCAAGTTCTCCGGTCTCCCTGGACACTGAATATCCGTACACATCAAACATACGGGACGACACATTGTAGCGGTAGCCGTGGGTAAGGTGGCCCCCTGAATAATAATCAAGACCCAAAAGCCTCTGGCTTCCCAGGCGGATCTTGAGGTCTTTCCACTGCTCATCGCTCAGTTTGTACAGATTGGTCTCGCCGTATTGTTCCAGCGCCGGATTTTCTATCCTTGTGGTGAGTATGGCCCAGTAGGCCAGAAGGTTCGCGTCAGCGCCGCAGTGGGGCTGTACATTGGCGTACTCGGCGCCAAAAAGTTTCCGGGCTTCCTCCGCCGCCAGGCTTTCAACAGCGTCAACATTTTCGTTTCCGGCGTAAAAACGGTGCTGGGGCATGCCTTCGGCGTATTTATCGGTGAGGAGGTTTCCCATGGCAAGCTGTACCGAAAGGGAACAGTAATTCTCACTGGCAATGAGCTTGATACGCTTCCGCTGGTTTTCAAGCTCTTTTACTATTGAAGCGGCGATTTCCGGCGCAACCTCGGCTGTTTTTTCGAGATTGCACAGATACGCCAGAAGGCCGGTATCCACCTGGCCGGGAGCTGTTTTTGAAAGATACGCGGCAACGGGTTTCGTGTTCATAGCTTACTCCTGCCTGAGCATACCCCGGGGGAACGCGGGACTTCAAGGGCTGCCCCAGGTCCCCCCAGCTTCAATAAAAGGCATGGCGGAACGGCTCAGACAACTCTTTGAACGGCCCAGACAACTCTTTGGGCGGCCCAAACAACTCTTTGGGTGGCTCAAACAACTCTTTGAGCCACTCAGACAACTCTTTGGGCGGCTCAAACAACTGTCTGAGCGGCTCAAACAACTCTTTGGGTGACCCAAACAACTCTTTGCGCGGCCCAGACAACTCTTTGGGTGACCCAAACAACTGTCTGAGCGGCCCAGAAGAGCCGCTATACCTTGATACCCGCCCACTTTCCCTGTTTGAAGCGGAACCGCGAAAGAATATAGCAGACCGCGCCGTCAGAACTCAGGGCTATCCATACGCCGGCAAGCCCAAGCTGAAAGGGCAGCTGAGGCGCCACAAGGGCAAGGCTCATAAGGGGCCGCACCAAAAGTACGCCCACAAAGGAAACCACCACGGCAAAGCGGGAATCACCGGCGCCCCTGAGGGCGGCGAGATACACGAAGCGGGCATTGGATATGGGATTTACCACGGCGATAATTTTCAGCATGGTCGCCGCAAGATGAATCAGTTCCTTATCATCTGAATACAGGGACGCGATAAGTCCGCCGCCGAAAAAGAGCATCAGGGCGACAAGGCCCGAGACAATATAGCTTAGGTTCTGGGTCATCTTAACGTACAGCTTCGCCAAATCGGCGCGTACCCTCCCGAGGCATTGGCCTACCAGGGTAGTGGCCGCGGCGCCAAAGGCCATGCCGGTGGTAAAGGAAAGCTGCTGTATGCTCATGGCTATCATGTGGGCGGCGTAGGAATGGTCCCCAAGGGACGTTACAATAACCGTAAAAAACATGATGCCTATACGCATGACAAACTGTTCGGCCAGAGCGGGAAGGCCTATATTGAGTATACGGCCTATCATCGGCGTATCTATGCTGAACAGTTTTTTGAATTCGATGCGTACAAATTCCCTGCCGTCGAGAACCTTCCACAGGGCCATGCCCAGGGCAGCGCACTGGCCGATAACCGTGGCTATGGAAGCGCCGGTTACGCCCAGGGCGGGAAACCCCAGCTTGCCGCCGATAAGGCAGTAGTTAAAAAAAATGTTGACCAAATTTGAAACGGCGTTATTGTAAAAAGCCGCCCTGGTATTGCCAACGCCGCGCAGCACGGCGTTTATGGTAAAGGTAAGGGAAAGCGCGGGAAACCCGTACACCTGTACCCGGAGATACGAGAGGGCTTCCTGTATGGTTTTTTCGGCAATGTTTTTGCCCGCGAGAAAGCGCACCAGGGTTTCGCCCCCGAAAAACATGGCCAGAAACAAGACGGCGGTAATGCCCATGGTCATAACCAGCGCCTGGTTCAGCGCCATGTTGCCGTTTTCCCGGTCCCGCGCCCCCTTGAACCGGGATACCATGGCGGTAGCGCCGACGCTCAGGGCCTGAAACGAAGCGAGCATCACAAAGCGCGGCTGGGTCACGAGACCTACGGCCCCTATGGCGTATGCCCCGAGAGACGCCACCATCATCATGTCCACCATGGAAACAAGCGAGACAAGTATGCTCTCGGCGAGAGCCGGCCAGGTCAGGTTGATAATCAGGGCCCGCCGCCCCGCCTGAGATTCAGTTTCAATATCATGCTTTGAATCACAATCAGAGAATGAATCTGATGGGGCCTTTTCCGTATTCACCGCAGCCCTACACCGCCTCGTACCGTATTTTGCCGGCCATGACATCACCGGATAGGAATTTCTGGCAGCGGTCGGCGGTGGGGGTACCGTTGACGCCGCAGAGAGCGCCGCAGACTGCCTGGGGGTACTGCCGGCGGTTTTGCTCTATGGCCCAAAGCATTTCGTGGTAGGGTATGAGCGAATCAATGCCGGAAAGGGCCATATCGGCGTACAGGGGGGCGGTAAGGGCGGCGCGGACAGTGCGGGTAAGGCAGGGGAACTCAAGGCCGCCGGGCATAGGGTCGCAGGGGATTCCTATGTTTGCCTGAAGGGCCATTGACGCGGCGTTCTGGACCTGGGCGCCCGTGCCGCCGGCCATCCACACGACAGCGCCCGAAGCCATGGCGCAGCAGACCCCCGACTCGCCGACACAGCCCGAGACGCCCGAAGCGCGGGCATGGGTAAAGGCTATGGCGCCGAGACCTGCCGCCACGGCAAGGCCCTCAAGCTGCTTTTCCCTGCTGAAACCCCGCGCTTCCCGCACGGCTTCGAGGGCCGAAAAAAGATAGCCGCCGCCTGTTCCCATGGGTCCGGGAACTATTTTTACGCCGGGAATTTTCGCGTTTACCGAAAAGGCATAGTCCATGATCCTGGATGCCAGAGGGTCCTGCAGGACCTTCCCCGCCTTTTTGTATGTGTTCCAGAGGCGGCCGTAGACCGGAAGAAGCGGCGTGTCGGGCACCTTGTCATAGCCCAAAATTTCCAGGGCATGAATCTGATAATCAAGTATGCCCCGTATATATTCAAAATAATCCCATATTTCTTTTTCGCTCCAGAGCGAAAAATTCTGCTCATACCGTACCGCGGCGTCGGCAAAGGAGATGCCTTCCCGTTCCGCATAGGCTGTCCATGCATCAACGGTTGTAAAGAGCTGCTCCTTTCTTCCGGAAAAACTCACCACCGGAAGCAGGGCGGGAAAAACACGATAATCATCAGGGGCAAACAAGGCTTCAAGTTCATCACCGGAAAGGGGAGCGGAAAATTCAATAAAAAGGGCTTTTTCGTTTTCTTTGCCTGAGTATTCTTTTTTTTCTACAAGCCTCCCGGCATGGGCGGCAAGGAATTGTTCAAGCGGTGCGGCATAACGACCGGGACTGCGGAGAAGCAGGGCGTGGGTATCGGCCTGCCACTTTACGGGAAAGCCGTTTATTTCGTAGCTGGTGATCATGCCGCCGCCTATGGAAGCGCCGATAAAGGTTCCCGTCTCGCCCGCCCTGCCTTCAAGATCAAACTGGACCGAATCAGGATACCCGTTCTCTTCGTCAAGGATGCCGAATTCATAGGAGACGCCTTTTTCGCGGGCAAGTTCGTGGGCCCTGAAAAGCCGTTCATCGTCAGTGGCAAAATCCTGGAGCCCGCCGAGATAGCCCCGGTCCTCCATCATGTTCCCCAGCTTGCGGAAGTTCTTCCTGTCGCCGGGGTTAAAGCGTATTTTGGCCCTTTTAAGGCCGCTCGTTATGCTGTGGGACGCGGCCCGCGCCACGCGGCTCGTGCCGGCGAAACTTCCCGAGGAACCGGGCTGCATGACCGGCCCGAATACATCGTTAAAAAAATCAGGATACAACAGCTTGGGCATGGGGTTTTCCTTTATATGGCCTCCGCCGGGCTCAAAAAATCTTTGGTCTTCATCAAAAACTGCCTGGTCCGTTCTTCCCTGGGATGATTAAAGAGACTGGCGGGGCTGCCGTCCTCGATAATGCGGCCATCGTCAAGGAACAGGACACGGGTGGCAACATCGTTTACGAAGCGCATTTCATGGGAAACAAGTATCATGGTCATGCCCTGCCGGGCTATGCCGGTAATAACATCGAGAACTTCCGAAACCCATTCGGGGTCCAGGGCGCTGGTCGGCTCGTCAAAAAGCATTACCCTGGGGTCCACGGCCAGGGCCCTCGCTATGCCCACCCGCTGCTGCTGGCCTCCTGAAAGGCGGGCGGGGTATTCTCCGGCCTTGTCCAGCATGCCTACCCGGTCAAGGATTTCCCTTCCCCTGTTGTCAGCCTCGGCAGGGGACAGTTTTTTTACCACAATGAGGCTTTCGGTCACATTCTGGAGGGCCGTCTTGTTTCTGAAAAGGTTGTAATGCTGAAACACCATCGAAGACTTTGAACGCAGGGCGTGTATGCCCGCCCCTGTCGCCGAAGAAGCGGCAACGGTCTCCCCGTCCACGGTAACGGAACCGGAGCCGGGCTTTTCGAGCCAGTTTATCGTACGCAGGAGGGTAGTCTTGCCGCCTCCTGAGGGTCCTATAATCGAAACTATCTCGCCCTGTTCCACCGAGAGGCTTATCCCCTTCAGCACCTGATTTTGACCGAATGATTTGGTTATATCCTCAAGACGCACCATCATGCGGCTATGGTCCTCTCATAGCGCCGGCTTGCCTTTTCGAGCCCCGCAAGGAGGCGGGAAACAAGGGTGCAGATGATCCAGTACAAAATCGAGACCACCACATATATTTCGAAGAACCGGTAGCCCCGGGCGCCTATTATCTTTGCCCTTGCCATGAGGTCCACGATAGAAATGGTAAATACCAGGGAGGTCTCCTTGATAAGGGACACCAGGGTATTTGCCAGCGGGGGAATAGCTATAGTGAAAGCCTGGGGAACCACGATGCGGCGTAATGCCTGCCATACGGTCATGTTGACGCTGTAGGCCGCCTCAAGCTGCCCCAGGTCCACGGCAAGCAGCGAACTCCGTATGGTCTCCGACATATAGGCCCCGGCGTTAAACGCAAGGGCCGTTACGGCGAACACCATGCGGGGAACGCCGTTTATGTTAAAGCCGGTTCCCAATCCGGCGTTAAGGGCCCTGAGGAAAAGAGGTATGCCGAAATAGGCCAGCATGATCTGTACCAGCATGGGGGTTCCCCTGATGTAGGATACATAGACCTTGCAGACCGGCGTAAGAATTTTTATGTTGAAGTACCGTATCAGGCCCACTGCCAAGGCTATGATAAAGCCAAAGACAGCGGATATAAAGGCAAGTAAAAGGGTTACCGGAAGGGCGGAGAGGATTTCCGGAACCGATCCTATCATAAAGACAGGGTCAAAAATTTTTCCCATGCCGCCGCCTCCTTAAACCCGGCCTGTACGCCGCTCTGATAAAACCTTACCGGTTAGCCTCAAGGGCCTCCCTTGTTGAATAATCCTTTCCGAAGAAATATTTTTGTGATAGCGATGCAAGCGTTCCGTTATCGAGCAGGGTTTTAAGGGCCCCGTCCATACGGTCCCGCAGTTGCCGGCCTTCCTCTGTCTTGGGAAAGAGCAGATGTATGGAATTTGCCGGAAGTTCCGAAGCCGTAACGCCTTCAATCTTATACCCCAGGGAATCAGCGGTCAACTGGGTGGTGATAATACTGCTTAAAGTAGCGTCCACCCTGCCGGTCTCGATTTCGGTCAGGGCATTGACGATATTTCCGTCGGTATAAACGATCTCGATTCTCGCGCCGGTCCGCGCTATGTACTGCTCAAGTTCGGTGGTGGTATTGGTTCCCACACCGGCGGCGACTTTTTTGCCGTTAAGGTCGGCCAGGGAACGAATGTCCCGCCGCCCTGCCTTATACACTATCTGGGTGCCGCCCCAGAGATAGGGTACTGTGGAAAGGTAGTATTTTTCTTCCCGTTCAGGCCGCCAGGCAAGATCGCTGGCGATAAGATTAAAGGCGCCGCCTTCCAGGGCTACAAAGATTCCGTCCCAGGCAGTGGGGATAAATTCAAACTCCAGCTCAGGAATAAGCTCACCCACAGCCCTGACCACAGCCACATCATAGCCGTCGGCCTCGCCCGCTTCGGTTACATAGTTATACGGAGGATAGGCCCCTTCGGTTCCTACCCTGATGGTCCGGGAACCGCCCGTATCCTGCCTGGGGCTGGCAAAGCCAAAACCCGCAACCGCAATCAACAATACCGCGATACTGCCCAACTTTTTCATACAAAACTCCTTGGATGTGAATTTCGGGCCCGCGCTCTACCGGGGAGCCGGGCTTTTTTAAGGTCCTATTAAACCTATGTAAATAATATGTTATAATGAAAAAGCAGTCAAGCGGTCCGCAAGGGAACGGCGCTTACCACACTTTGGGCGTAAAGCCCTCAGGGGCGGCGATCCTGACGGTATCGCCGGAAGGTTCTATCAAATAAAAGCCCTTTTCAGGCACATATTTTCGCATATCCCCCGTAACCACGACCGCCGCCACCGCGCCCAGGAGTTTCCGCCTGTCGTTCCGCTCGTCAAGATAGGCCCGGAGTATCTCCATCCGCCTGATATGTTCCCCCACATCCCGCTTACGCAGCCGCGATTTGATCTCAACCACCATCACGAACTCGCCGTTTTCAAGCCAGATGTCAACCTCGGTCAGGGCCTTTCCGGCGCGGTCAAAAAATTCCACGTCGGAACCGGCCCTGGAAAAGGTATAGCCCAGGGCCCTGAATTTTTCCAGGACATTGGGTCTTACCAAATGTTCGGCCAGTTCGCCAAAACGGTTTCCCAATTCCCCGATTTGCTTGTCTGTCCTCGCGGTCATTTCCTTGATTTTCCGGTCAGTTTCCTGCATCTTCCGGTCGGTTTCCTGAAACATGGCCCAGACATCCTCAAAAGTGAGCCCCCGGACAGGTTCCCGCGTTTTTCTCATGTCTCCCATACTGCCGCTCCTTATTCCAATATACCCCATGCCGCGTTTGACAACAATGAGGGACCGGAACAACAATCCGGCCTTACCTATATACGGCGTGACAAAGGATTTTGCTTTGAAGAAAACGCGCTACAGCCGTATATACCGAATGTTTTCCGCGTTGGGCCGTTTGGCCGGCTTTAATTCCCGGTCCGGGCCAGGGTAAACCTGATAACAAACTCCCTGGTCTCATTTGCCGCGAGTTCAATATTGTTATAGGAGAATCCTATAGCGCTGTCCTCGCCGCTTATACCTGACCTTCTATCGGTATAAATATAGTCCAGGTGGGTCCCCAAGTCCCATTCCCCAAGCCACAGGGTATCGACAGGCGTTATGCTGCTGCCTGATTCGCCGATAAACATCAGCTCAAGCGTCGGGTGCGACGGTGAATCGGCCATATACGCCCCATACTCTGTATGAACAAGAGGCGCATGGTCGTTGTCATTAATCATGACATCCGCTGATGCGCCGAATTTTTGTCCGCGTACCGCATGGGTATTGGGATTGTGGAGAAGATGCCTTAACTGCAAATAAGGGATGCCCTGATCATACACAAATTCAGGCTTTACCGTCAGTTCTACGCCGCTCTGTTCGTCCTTCTGATACCCGTTTACCATAATCCGCTGAACGCCATTCAAATCGTAAAACCAACCGCCCTGCTCGTAGCTTGTCCACAACCACTTATAATCCGCGCCCCTGCCGAGAATATCTATGCCGCCGTTTGGGCCGCTGGCGCCGTTGCGCTCTCCCCGGTTATTGAACCTGTAGGCCAGCCGGAATGTAGGTTCGGTCCGGTATTCGGTCAGGTTTCTTGTTGTATAGTTCCCTGTTTTGCTGCCCGGAGGCAGCATTGCTATCTGCGCATCAGGAACTTCGTAGAAATTTTCCGACGGAACTACCACTATGGATATGTATTCGGTTTCGTTTATGGCCACAAAGCCATTGCCAATGGCAAGGCCGCTGACATTGCCGCCTGAGTCCACCACGATTACCGAAGGCGTACTGCTTGACCAGGATACAATGCGCCTTCCTGCCGCCAGGCCGGCAATATTTTTAGTTTCCCCGGCCCTGAGTACGCTGTATCCGATTTCATGCGCCGGCCCCCGGGGCAGGGCCGCCGTACTGACAGGCGCCGCCGGACCTGTTACGGGAGCTTCCCTGATTAGTACTTCGTTAAAACCGGCGCTCCGTATCCTTTCAAGGCAGAGGGCTATATCCCCGGCCCTAATGCCTTCGATTATTACCCTGGTAAAATCAAGGTATTGTTCATACACAGGATTAAGAGAGAGGCGGTTAAGCCTTTCATACACCTGTTCGGCGTTTTGCCTGAGCTTAAAGGCCCCAACCTGTATCCGGTACAGGGCGGTACTGTCCGCATTGGGTATCCGGCCTATTATGGCCATGTCCGCGGGGGCCTGTTGTGCCTGCGCCATTGGCACATAACAACATACAGAAAGAACCAACGCAACAGCAAAAGAACGAAACATAGTTTCCCTCCTTGAAATTGGGTCAAGAGTGCAGCATCGCGCAGATCGCGCCGGCGGAGCGGCTGCCGGCCTCGCCCGGATAGGGGCAGACCTGGTTCCTGATGCGGTTTATGGTTTCGTGTATATCCTTTCGGGCCGCGGCGCGGTCAAGAACGGCTTCGATATTGGCAAAGGGCGCTTCCAGGGGCATACTGAGTTCCCTGTTTGCCCTGAGGGTCCAGGAACCCTGGTCAAGATCAGAGGCTTCATAGGCGCGGACATCAAATTCAAATTCGGGGCAGAATACGGGCCTTCCGAAAAGAAAGGCAAAATCAAAAATAACCCCGGAAAAGTCCGAAATCATGAGGTCTGAGCGGGAAAGGGTCATAATGTTTTCGGCGTCGAAATTCCACTCCACATTGGGATAGGAGGCAAGGACTTCTTGAAGGGAACGCACCAGGGGCGCTTCGGAAATCAGGCTCTGGGGATGGGGCCGTATGATCACCCGGTACGACGAGCGCGCCAGAGGTTCAAGGAGATCAAGGCCAAAGCGGGCGAATATGCTGTTGGGCCCCCAGGACGGGGCCACGAGGACGGTTTTTTCCGGTCCTTTCGGCGGCAGGGGCCGGGACGCAAGTACATCCAGGTAAGTGCAGCCTGAGACAATCAGTTCTTTTTCGGGCGTTCCCCGCTTGCGCTCAAGCTCCCTGATTCCTTCAATCTGAACAGGACCGGTGAGGAGCATGGCGTCAAAATAGTCAAAACTGAACAGTTTGTACAGCCCCACATCCGCGGTGGAATGAAGTATATGCACATAACGGCCCACGCCCGGAGAACGCCTGAGCTGCAGCACGTCAAGGCCCGGTGTGGTCATAAGGCAGAGATCGGCTTCAAGAAAATTAAGAAACCGAAAGGCGGCATTGCCCTTGCCGATACATTCCGCCTTTACATGGGGGGAATCAAAACAAAGCCCCGGATCGCCTTCGTCGGAGCTGTAATACGCGCAGGGCACGCCCCGCCGGGAAAGCTCTTCCAGCACGGGGCTGAACACATTCCAGTACTGTCTGCCCTCGGAATAGATTACCAGGGAATGGCGCATGTTCTTTTTGGCCGCGACGGCGCCAAAAAAGCCGCCCGTCCTGAGTTTGATAATGAGATTCTTGCAGAAAAAAAAGAGCGTTACCGTTATGCCGGTAATAAACGAAAAAAGCATGCTCCCCGTGCCGGGATCAATGTATCCCGAGGCGGGCGCAATGGCGAGCAGGGCGAAAAAAGCGGCGTAAAAGGCCCGCATACCTACGTTCATGTGAGCGCCTCCGCATCCGGCCCCGGCTCCCGCGCCTTTTTGATACCCATATCCCGGAGCAGGTATTTTTGAATTTTACCCGAGGAAGTAAGGGGAAAGGAATCCACGAAAAAGACATATTTGGGTATTTTGAAGCGGCTTATCTGCCCCCGGCAGTAATCCCGCACATCTTCCTCGCTCATCGCAGTGTCTTTATGGAGTATGATAAAGGCCCCTACTTCTTCCCCGTATTTTTCGCTGGCTATGCCCACAACCTGTACATCCTTGATACCCGGCATGGTGTAAAGATAGTCTTCGATTTCCTTGGGGTAGATATTCTCGCCGCCCCGGATGATCATGTCCTTGATACGGCCCGTTACCCTGAAATTGCCGTCCTTGTCCCTTATCCCCTGGTCCCCCGAATGAAGCCAGCCGTCAGGGTCTATGCACTGGGCGGTGGCCTCGCTCATCTTGTAGTAGCCCTTCATGACATTATAGCCCCGGCAGCAAAACTCGCCGTGGACCCCGTCGGGACACGCCTCCCCGGTTTCGGGGTTCCTGATGCTGACCTCAACGCCCGGCAGCTCCCGGCCTACGGTTTCAACCTTGACCTCCAGGGCATCGTCGTACCTGGTCTGGGTCATCACCGGCGACGACTCGGTAAGGCCGTAACAGATAGTTACCTCGGCCATGTGCATCTGGTCTATGACCTGCCGCATGGTTTCTATGGGACAGGGAGACCCCGCCATGATGCCGGTGCGGAGGCTCGAAAGATCAAACATCTTGAACATGGGATGGTTGAGTTCGGCGATAAACATGGTAGGCACCCCGTAGACCGCGGTGCATTTTTCCTTTTGTATGGTAGCCAGAACAAGAAGGGGGTCAAACCACTCCAGCATAGCGGCGGCGGCGCCGTGGGTAAGAATCGCCATCATGCCCAGCACCAAACCGAAACAGTGAAACAGGGGGACGGGAAGGCATACAATGTCCTTGTTGGTGAACCTCTGGTTATCCCCTATGCCAAGGCCGTTGTTGAGGATATTCCGGTGGGTCAGCATGACCCCTTTGGGAAAGCCCGTGGTTCCTGAGGTGTACTGCATATTCACCACATCCTCGGGCGTCAGAGACGCCTCTATGGCTTTAAGCTCCGCGCCGCCGGTATGCCGGCCAAGAAGCAGGACCTCGCTCAGGCTGTACATGCCCCGGTGTTTCTGGGGACCGATATAGATGACGTTTTTCAGAAAGGGGAATTTTTCAGAACGGAGATGGCCCCGGGGCGCTGTTTTCAGTTCCGGAACCAGTTCGTTTACCATGGACACATAGTCCGAATCCCTGAACCCGTCAACAATACACAGGGAAGCCAGGTCCGACTGCCGTATAAGATATTCAAGCTCGTGGAGTTTATAGCCGGTGTTGACGGTAACAAAGACCATGCCCGCCCTGGCGCAGGCAAAAAGCATGGTATTCCAGTCAGGCACATTGGTCGCCCAGATACCCACATGGTCTCCCTTTTTGAGACCCATGGCAAGAAGCCCCCTCGCCATTTCGTCCACCCGCCGGTCGAATTCAGCATAGGTAAAACGCAGATTCCTGTCCGCGTATATGATAAATTCACGGTCCCCCTGGGTCAGGGCATATTCCCCAAGAACAGCCCCCAGGGTTTTTTCAAGGTAAGTCATAGTGTTTTGCTGCATCGCTTGTTCCTGTATCAGGCGGGGGAATAGATAACCGCCACAATCCGCGCGGGCTTCTCCCCGGCGGCAAGCACCCGGTGGGGAACTATAGAATCATAGTACACCGAATCGCCCGGCTCGAGTTCGCAGGTCTCCATTCCGTATTCAATCGAGAGCCTTCCTGAAAGCACATAGATGAATTCCTCGCCCTCATGGCTGGATTTTTTCTGTTCGGCGGCGCTTTCTATATCCACAATGAAAGGCTCCATGTGGCGGCCCCCCTTGTCGGCGGCAAGGGCCTTAAAGCTCAGGCCCTGGTGGTCATGGCCCGGCGAGCCTGTGGGAAGCCCGGTAATAAAGCGGGGACTGACGCCGGCGTCTCCCGCGCGGGTAATTACCGGACCAAGCTGTTCCTGATCATCCATGAGGGTTCCCAGCCTTACCCCAAGGGCCCTTGATATCTTTATCAGCGGCGCAAGATCGGGAATCAGGTCCTCTTCTTCTATGCGCCGTATCAACTCCGGGTCCAGCGCGCTGCGTTCCGCCAGAGTCTGCCGGTCAATGGAGTACGTTTTGCGTAATTCAACGATGCGTTTTCCGGGACTGCGTGTATCGGCCATGTTCTCTCCTTAATCCTGTGGTTCAATTACTATGGTAGCATAAACAGCACATTCGGGAAACACCCCGCGTTTGTCTTTCAAGAAACAGTTGACGAAATCCCCATCATCATACAGAATTAAGAGCCATGTTTAACAATCGAGAACATATACGGCATCCAACCCTCGCAAGAGCCCGGATACGGGACGTTTTTGAGGGTGACGCCCTGCTCAAAGACCTGAGTATTACCGGCTGCTGTATAGAATGTACCATGTATATTGATATTAAACCCAATATTGAATACAAGGTAGAAATAATACCCGAGTCCCAGGCGCAAATCGGCAGTTTTGACCTTATGGTAAGTTCCCGCTGGATTAAAACCAGCGCCTATTCCTGCGAAATCGGCTTTGCCGTGATTTCTTCCCCAAAAGGAAAACTCTTTCAGCGTTACGTTGACTATATCAGCTGGCGCGCCACCTCCCTATGACCGGGACGCCCCTTCCGGGGCGCGTTCTTCAGGGCATACCCCGCTTTTTTCACGAACTGGACCGGGAACTGGGTGAACGCGGCCTGTCCTATAGGTCCCTTGGCCCCTGCCCGGATACCAAGCGCCTGGTCCTTTTAGACAACGATGACGCGGCGGAGATATTCTGGGTCCAAAATACCTGGCTTAATCCTTTTCAATTTGAATTTGAATCTATCGCCGGGGCCGCACAGGCGCTCAGGGACATACAACGGAACTGGGCGCCTGTACTCTGTACCCAGTACCGCCGGGGCGCGCTGATTCAGGAGAAACTTCCGGCACTGCCTGACAAGCCCAGGCCCTTTCCCTGGAAAGCGCCGGAAGCCCCCATGGGAAGCTGGACCCTCCTTGACGCCCATACCCTCGTTGCCTCCCCCCGCTGTACCAGCCCCTTTCCCGGCGGAATCATCGCGTTTACAGAAAACAAAACAGACCCGCCGAGCCGGGCCTACCTTAAACTCTGGGAAGCCCTGAGCCTCGCGGGAACATGGCCCCACAAAGGCGAGCGCTGCATTGACGCCGGCGCCAGCCCCGGCGGCTGGACCTGGGCGCTCTCCGAACTGGGCGCCACCGTCCTTGCCATTGACCGCGCCCCCCCGGAAAGCCGCGTCCAAAACCGCCCCGGCGTAACATACCTAAAACACGACGCCTTTACCCTTAAACCCGGCGACCTGGGCAAAACAGAGTGGGTTTTTTCCGACGTAATCTGCTATCCCCCACGGCTGTACGCCTGGATAGAAGCCTGGCTTGCCTCGGGACTGTGTAACAATTTTATCTGCACCATAAAAATGCAAGGCCCCTCGGATAACGAAACCGTCCGCCGTTTTGCCGGCATCCCCGGTTCCCGGGTGGTACACCTGTGCCACAACAAACACGAATTAACCTGGATTATGACAAAAGTATAGAATGAATTTTGAAGGCGCTTGCGCAAAATCTTAAAGGTAACTACAATATTTCCATGCTGTTGACAAAAGCAGACATAAAGACGGCTCACAGTGGAGTTTGCGCAGCAAACTCCCAGGTAATTCCGCCCGCGGAATTACCGGCTCACTCTTTCAATTGCCGCGACCGGACGGGAGCGGCTACCTCACGGCTCACGGCTCACGGCTCACGGCTCACGGCTCACGGCTCATATTATACAAACAAGCGGCCTCTTAGTCTACTAAAAAAAACCCCTAAATTCCCGTTTTTTAGTCAACAACCCCGCCGCAAGCGGTCGGGGTATGTTGTTCTCATAAAGGATTTGACTCAGGGTCCATACCCTTGGTTCCGCCCCAAGGGGCCGGGGTATGGACCCCTCGCAACGAATCAAAATTCCTCATTTTCGCCAAAAACCGCTCTGGCCGTTGGCAATTCCAACTTGGCCGTTGGCAGATCCAAGTTGGCCGTTGGCAGATCCAAGTTGGCCGTTGGCAGATCCAAGTCGGCCGTTGGCAGATCCAAGTCGACCGTTGGCAGATCCAACTTGGCTGTTGGCAAGAATAACGCATCCGTTGGCAAGAATACTCTGTCCGTTGGACAGAATAACGCATTCGTTGGCAAAAAAGGAGGCTTATAATGTCAAAATCTACCGACTGGCTGCCGAATTCCCGCGAGGAACAAATTATCATGGCAAGAAAGTGGCTCAAGGTCTTCAACGAAGAAACCGAAGACGCCCAGGGAACGACAGTCAAAAAGTATGTGGCCTGGGGGATACCCCTTGTTGAATTTACCCTGTTCGGGACCCTGTACGGCGAGGCGCAGACAGCCCTTACCGCCGCGCAAAACGAGGAAACCCGCACCCCCGTGGCAAACGCCCGGTGCAGGACGGCTTTTGACGCCCTGAACAGCGACGCCAGGGACCTGAAGAAGCGGCATTTCTTTGTACCGCCCCTGACCGACGCCGATCTTGTCTCCCTGGGCCTCAAAATCCCCGATCCCGGCCCCACTCCCAGCGGAAACCCCACCGCCCAGGTAACGCTGGAAACCTTCCTTGTGGGACGGCACGAGCTGGGCGTCAGGATACTCTACGTAACCGGAAACCCCGACGACGCGGCCAACAAGGGCTACCGGATCTGGTACAGCGTCGTAGAGCCCGGCGAAACGCCTCCCACGGACCCGGAACAGCTTACCAAGTCCTTCTACACCAAGCGGAAAAAGGACCGTATTGAATTCGGCTTTGGGGACAGCGGAAAGACAGTGTATTTTGCCGTGCAGATAGAGAACGACGGCAA
>JAISCK010000108.1 GCA_031265635.1 Spirochaetaceae bacterium | reverse complement strand
GTATCCCCATAGAGGGTATGGCGGATATTTTGCATCATGGATTTATTCTGACACTCCCAAACCGTACAATAGCTGGGGAAACGGATCGGCAATGCGCGTAAGTCCTGTCGGGTGGTATTATGACAGTGACAAAATACGGCCTGATTATAACTTTGACGTTAGCTGCCAGGGTTCGGTACCGGAAGCAATCATAGCATTTTTGGAAAGCACTGATTTTGAAAATTCTATCAGACTGGCAGTATCAATAGGCGGTGATAGTGATACAATCGCGTGTATCACCGGAGGAATTGCCGAGGCGTTCTATCAAACAATTCCTGATTATATTGCCGAAATGACTTCCATCATACTGGGACCAGATCTGATGATAGATACCGTCATACCATTTTCAGAAAAATACGGAAATTGGCGTTCAGCATAAAACACCCCCCGGCAGGGTGAGCTGTCCGGCGGGGGTGCGGGTGCATGGGCCTTCTCCCAGCGGCGTGAGGTCCTTTGGCGTTCCGGGCGACGGGAGGACGGGCAGGCTGCTTGAAGCCAGGACAAGGCTGTGGGCTTTGCCGAGGGGGGTAAAGGAAGCGGCTAGACATAGGCGGCCCCGGAACGGGGTCAGAAAGAGGCGGGTTTTTGAGCCGTCCTCCTGGGCGTATTCGGCATGGTGAAAGAGGCTGAGAAGGCAGAGAAAAATTTCACCGCCCCTTTCCTCAGCCGCGGCGGAAGGGCCCTTGTCAATTATCCGGCGTTCGGCAAAAAACGAAAGAACAGCGCCCAGTTCGTTCAATACGGCTTCTTCATCCCAGAGGGGGGCAAAGTCAAGGGAACTGTGGAGGGTGCGCATCACCGACAGGATAAAGAGATTGTTTTTTATAAGGACCCGTTTTCCTTCTTTTTCCGCGTAGCTTGCCAGAACAAGAGTCCGCAGCGCTTCCTTTTTCATCCTGAAAGCGGACGAAAAAAACGAGCCGGGATAATCATCAAGGCCGTTGATAAAAAGGCCGTTAAAAATTTTTTCATCTAATGACGTGTAACGCGAAAAATCGGTCTGCCCCAGCATAAATTCCTCAAAACCCTGGCCGGGTTTTGCCTTCTTAAAATCAATATGTTCAAGGCTTTCCTGCACAAAGCACAGTCTCAGGTAACGGCGCTCCAGCTTTGCCCGGACAGCGGCGGCGTTCCCGGCGACTGGCCGGCCCAGCGACGCCCGGAACTCCCGCATCCCGCCAAGCAGGGGCAGGTCCAGGGGGAGTCCGGCGGACGCTTCAAGAAAACTGCCCAGGGCCGGGCCGTCAAAAGTTTTTTCGCCGAGCTGTTTGAGAAACAGGGCCAGGGCATTGCTGCTGTCCAAAAATTCCTCCTTCAAACAGGACTGCCGGGGGCGTCAGGTTAAATCTCAAATATCGCGTGGAGCATGAGCGCGGCGGCCTGGGCGACATTGAGGCTTTCGGGGAAGCCTGTTCCGGGGATGCGGAGAAGATAACGGCACTGCTCCTTGACCGCCTGGGGGAGCCCTGTTTCCTCGTTCCCCATGACAAGCAGCACGCCGGGCCGTTTTTCGCGGCCCCTCCTGTTCTCTTTGACTATGAGCGGAAGGTCGGCGATACGGAGCCGGGAACGGTGATCGGCTCCTATGGTCAGGAGATGCCGGGAAGCGTCTTTGACAAAGGAAACCGGCCTGTGTACCTGCCGGACCAGAACCGCTTCCATGCCGCCTTCGGCAGTACGGTAGGCGGCGGTACTGAGGCGGGCATCACCGTCGCTGCCGGAAAGTATGATGTACCTGGCGTTAAAAAACGCCGCGGAGCGGACTATGGCCCCGAGGTTAAGGTCATTTCCCACCGGGCTGAGGAGCAGCCCTGTTTCACCTTCTTCCGCCCAGGCGTCAAGCTCTTCGGGGCTAAGGAGCGGAACCACAGGCTCCAGTATCATCGCCACAACGCCCTGGTGGTGGGGGCTTTTGCAGATACGCTCAAGTTCTTCGTCTTCGCATAGTTTATAGGGCCGCTTTCTTTCGGCAAGCTGTTTACATATCTTTGTAAAATTTTTCAGCCTGTCTTCCCGGAGAAAGAGGCGGTTGATTATTTCCGGGTGGCGCTCTCCAAGGGCGGTTACGGCGTTAAGGCCGCAGACCGCGAGTTCATCGGTCAGCTTGTTACGCATGAGTACAGTATAACATAAAGCGGCGCTGCCGGCGAGGCTGTTCCAAAGGCCAAAACATGCTATATTGAAAAGAGCCCGCATCTACAAGGTGCGGCTGGAGGATTGTATGGGCGCGTCAAAGGTTTATTTCACTACTATGCGGTGCAAAATAGGCGAGAGCCTTCTTGTCAAACTTGACCGGCTTATGGACAGGGCGGGTATTGAGACAATAGATTTCAGGAATAAATACACCGCCATAAAGATACATTTCGGCGAACCGGGAAACCTCTCTTTTCTCAGGCCCAATTTCGCCAAAACCGTGGCGGACCGCGTCAAGGCGCTGGGAGGCATGCCGTTCCTGACCGACTGCAACACCCTCTATGTGGGGCGGCGCAACAACGCCCTCGTTCACATGGATGCCGCCTATGAAAACGGCTATACGCCCTTTTCAACCGGAGTACAGAACATTATTGCCGACGGCCTCAAGGGAACCGATGATGTTGAAGTCCCGGTTCCAGGCGGCGTGTACTGCAAGACCGCCCGCATAGGCAGGGCCATCATGGACGCCGACATTGTTGTTTCGCTCAACCATTTTAAGGGCCACGAGAACACCGGTTTCGGCGGCGCCCTCAAGAACATAGGCATGGGTTCGGGGAGCAGGGCGGGCAAGATGATCATGCACAATGACAGCAAACCCCACCAGGTTGACCAGTCCCGCTGTACCGCCTGCAAAGCCTGCGCCAAATTCTGCAATGAAAACGCCATATCCTTCGAGTCAGGCAAAGCGCTCATTGACCACAATCGCTGCGTGGGCTGCGGTCGCTGCATAGGCGCCTGTAATTTTCATGCCATATCGGTCAAATGGGATTCGTCCAATGACGCCCTTAACTGCAAGATAGCCGAGTTTACCAGGGCCGTACTCGACGGCAGGCCCCATTTTCATATTTCGGTGGTAAACCAGGTTTCGCCCTGCTGCGACTGCCACAACGAAAACGACGCGGCCATAGTTCCCGACATAGGAATCTTCGCGGGCTTTGACCCCGTGGCCCTGGACAAGTCCTGCATAGACGCGGTCAACGCCGCCCCCGCCATAGAGACCAGCCTTTGGGGCGACAGGGAACATACCCACAGGGACAGCCTGGGTAACGGCGACCATTTCAGCGACATTCATCCGACAAGCGACTGGAGAAGCCAGCTTGCCCATGCCGAAAAAATAGGTCTTGGCAGCGCCGCCTACGAACTCGTTACGGTAAAATAATAGGAAGGACTTTTTCAAAATTTCAAATTTGAAAAAGGTTCAAGGATAAAATATTTTGCCCTCTCATTCGTCTGCTAAAGGGTGTGCTTAAAACGTATTGCGTCTATGTGTTCGGGAACATATATGCCGGCAGCGACAACGGGCTTTTTTTTCTGATTATGGTTTGTTTTCTGTAACTCTCTTGACTGTATTGTATTTATAGGGTATGTTAACGACCGGTCGGTAACATTATGAACAAGATGGAAATAGTTAAAGCGGCCTTTACCGTATGGGGCCGGAAATTTTTCAGGACAACGAGCCTCACCGAGCTTGCCGGCGAACTGGGAGTAACCAAACCCGCGCTGTACCGCCACTTCCCCAGCAAAAAGGCGCTTTTGGACGCGATGTACGAGTATTATCTTGATACCTACGGCGTCTATATCAAGCCATATATAGAAGAAGTCCTGACGGCCGGGGACATTGTTCAGGGGCTGCGCATATTAATCAGGACCATGACCGGTTTTAATTTCAGAAATAGATATCTTTTTATCTTTTCCCTGGTACAGCGGCACGGAGACGGCAGGGCATGCGCCATAACCGGGGAATTCCGCAGATGGGGAATAGACATACCCCGCCTTGAGGCGCTGGAGGGCAAGGGCGGGTATCCGTATCGCCTGCATCTTGCCCTGGCCTCCCAGGCCTTTTTTGTCGCCGCCCAGTTTAAGAAGTGCGGGGGGGGGGGGGGTGATATGAAATTTTCTGAAAAGAAAATAGAAAAACTTTCCTCCTATGTAGAGGAAAAAATTCTTCGTGGCCTGGGGTTTAATAAAGAGGCTGTGGATGTCCTTGATTTTGACGCCCTTGAATCCCTCCTCCCCCGGACCCTGTTTGACGGGGAGGCGGACGACGGGCTGCTTAAAGCGGTGGCGGGCGCGGTGGCCGAAGCAGGACCCTGGAACGCTTCAATGGAGATGGTGGCCCGCCGCTCGGGACTTTCCAAAAGCAGCCTGTATTCCCACTTCAAGAACAGGCAGGATATGATGGCCCAGCTCTTCCTTCTTGAACTTGAGCGTATGCACCGGTACGCCCGGACAAGCATAGAGCGGGGCCGGGGCCCCCTTGAGCAGTTCTACCTTGGACTGCTTGCGATAGCGGATTACCTCCGCTCCCGGCCCGAAATACTGATTACTATGGATTGGGTAAAAACCAGGAGGATTGAGCTTGACATAACGCCGGAGCAGGATACGCTCGCCATATTCTCGGATATACCCGCGATTGCGCGGCTTGATAAGGAGCTTGTTCCCAATTGGGTTTTCTATTGGACTTTGTTTCTGATTATCACTACCCTGGTGAGCCCGCCCGGAGACGCCAAAAAACGCCGGTTAAAAGGGCCGGGGACTTCTGACGGGGTTTTCAGAAAAGTATTCAGATTTATAGCACTGGGTGCTGAGGGCCTGTGAGCCCTATATATACAAAACGGCAGGAAGCCGTAACGGACCGCGCCTGGTGCGGGTCTGTTGGGAGTGTTCTATGAACAAAAAAAATTACGGCAGGGCGGCGCGGCTCATTATGGGCGCGCTGGCTTTCTTTCTTCCCTGGGGAATTTTCGGACAGGAAAGCGGACAAAGGCCGGTAATGCGGCTCAGTCCCGGCGAGGCGGTGGACCTGGCGCTGAGGAACAATCTTGGCCTTGAGTCATCCCGTATCGGCGTTGAGGGCGCGAAGCGTAAATCCGACCTGTCCTGGAACAGCTTTGTTCCCGGCGTCAACGTCAGGGGCGGTCTGACGCGGGACAATGAGCAAAGCTCCGCTACAATCATCGTTCCGATGCCGCCTTATGCGGTATCGTACCAGTCGCCCCAGTGGCATGTGGCGGGAAGTCTTCAGGCCGATCTTACCGTCAACCTTGCCATGTTTGAGGCCATGCGTACCCTGAGGCTTGAGTATGAGCGGGGAATCATTTCTTACGAGGCGGCGCGGGCCCAGCTTGAACGGGATGTGCGCCAGGCCTATTACCGTATACTCCTTGCCGAAGAAAGCGTAAAGCTGAACCGGGAAAATTTTTCCAACGCCGACAGGCGGGTGAGTATGGCCAGGGACAATTACCAGGCGGGACTTGCCCCCGAGCTTTCCCTGCTCCAGGCCCAGGTAGCCAGGGAAAACATCAGGCCCGTCATTGACCAGGCGGAAAACAGCCTGAAAGCGGCTATGGCCCAGTTCGCCATGATACTGGGACTTGAGTACAATACCCAGTTTGAATTCATTCCTGTTGAAGATGAACCCGGGTTTATTCCCCTTGATGTGGCTGAACTTATAAGCAGGGCCGCTTCGGGAAAGCCCGATATTCTTGCCTTAAAGCAGAGTATCCTGACTCTGGAAAGCCGGCGCCGGGCGCTGAAGTTCTCGAACCTGACCCCCAGCCTCAGCCTGAGCTGGAACTCAACCCAGGCCTTTACCCAGGACCCCTGGAAGACAGGCTGGTTTGACAATATGGACAACTGGATGCAGTCGGGCTCCCTTACCATAGCCTTAAGTCTCAGGCTGCACAGCTTTTTGCCTTTCAGCGCCGATTACCAGGGCATACGGGACCTGGACGACAGCCTGCGGAGTACCTCAATCGGCCTCGCCCAGGCGATACAGGGAACGGAACTTGAAATTTACAATACGGTTCTTTCCCTCGAAAGAACCAGGACCAGCGCCGAAGCCCAGAGCCTTACCATAACACTGGCCGAGCAGGCATACAGCCTTACCGAAGAAGCCTACCGCGCCGGACTCCAGGACCTTCTTGAAGTGCAGAACGCCGAGTTCGCCCTTCATCAGGCCCGCCTCCAGATGCTGGAGCAGAATTTTAATTATCGTATAGGTCTTATTGATCTTGAATATGCCATAGGGGTTCCTTTCGGGACCCTCAGTTCCAAAGGGAGCGAATGATGAAAGCAAAAAATTCAATCCAAAAACAAATTGCGGATACCGGAGAGGGTCTCCCCGGCGGTGCCTCCGGGGTCCCCGGAAGCAGGGGCCCCCATAGCGGAAAGGTCCGGATCCCCCTTTGCGCCCTCGCGTTCTGTGTAGTGGTTGTTTTTTCCGGCTGCGATTCTATCAAGGCCCTGTGGAATAAAGACAAAGACGCCGTTGAAGCGGCCCAGGCTGTTCCGGTTTTTGCGGTCAATACCACTACCGCCGCCAGGGGGCAGATCAGGGATTACCTTGCCCTTTCGGGGGATATTGTGTCGGGCTCCACCGTGGACGCCTATTCGGACGCGGCGGGCAAAGTTACCCGCCTCATGGTTGCCGTGGGCGACCGTATTGTCAAGGACGCGCCCATCGCCGAGGTTGATCCCTCAAGGCCCGGCATGAACTACCTTCCCGGCATAGTCAAGTCTCCCATTACGGGAACCATCGTAACCCTT
Organism: Spirochaetaceae bacterium; assembly: GCA_031265635.1. Classification (GTDB taxonomy): domain Bacteria; phylum Spirochaetota; class Spirochaetia; order Treponematales; family Breznakiellaceae; genus JAIRTD01. The sequence goes on along the minus strand of JAISCK010000108.1, from coordinate 5,813 downwards.
CCCGCCCAGGTGGGCATGACGGTCAGCCAGGCGGTTCCCATTGCCCGCATTGCCGGGGGCGGCTCCGCGGCGAGCGGCCTGGAAATCAGGCTGTATGTGGCCGAGCGTTTTGTTTCCAAAATAGCCATGAGCCTGCCCTGCGAGATTACCCTTGACGCCTGGCCCGGAGAGATTTTCCGGGGCAGCATCAGCGAGATAAGCCCTGTCCTTGATCCTTCTTCCAGAACCATGGAAGTCAGGATCAATGTCGACAATCCGGGCTCAAGGCTCAAGGCGGGCATGTTCGCCAAGGTGCGGGTTATCACCGAACAAAAGTCGAACATTGTTAAAATTCCCGCTCCGGCCATGATACAGCGTTTCGGTGAAAGCTATGTCTTCACCGTGGAGACCGACCCGGCGGACCCGGCCTTTCTTCTGGCCCGGAAAACCGTCATAACGCCGGGCATACTCATTGACAATGTGCTTGAAGTACAGCAGGGCCTTACACCGGACAGCGAAATAATCATCCGGGGACAGAGTCTTCTGGATGACGGCGCCAGAATCAATGTTGTTGACAGGGTTCCGCCCCTGTCCGCCCAGTAAAGGGGGGCGCCATGAGTTTTGCCAAAACAGCGGTTTCAAGACCGACAACCGTATTCATTGTTTTCGCGCTTTTGATAGTGCTTGGGGTTTTTGCCCTGATCAATCTTCCCATTGACCTGTACCCCGAGATAAACCCTCCCTACCTGGTTGTCTATACGACCTATTCCGGCGCGGGTCCCGAGGAAGTGGAACGCTCCGTTACCCGCGTACTGGAAGCGGCCCTTTCAAGCGCGTCGGGCCTTGAGCAGTTAAGTTCCACGTCATCCAAGGGGACCAGTATGGTCATCATGGAGTTTACCTACGGAACCGACCTGGCCGACGCGTCAAACTCCGTCCGTGACGCTCTGGAAAGAACGCGGAACTATATGCCTACAGGGTCTGATTCTCCCATGATCTTTAAATTTGATCCTTCAATGATTCCCATCATGGGCCTTATGGTAACCGGCAACCGGAGCCCCGAGGAACTGCGGGAACTGACCGAGGATACCATAGTCCCCCGTATCGAGCAGACTCCCGGCGTAGCCACGGCTTCGGCCATGGGCGGCAGGGAGAAAATCATACGCATCGAAATACCCCAGAGCCGGCTTGAAGCCTACGGCCTTACGGTAAGTTCGCTCCAGCAGACCCTGGCAAGCCAGAATATGCAGGTGGCCGCGGGGACCATAACCGAAAACGGTATTTCCTATCTGCTTACCACCATGGGCGAATATACGTCCCTGGATCAGATACGGAATACGGTCATCAGCTACAAAGCGCCCCAGGCTGTTTCGGGCACTCCCGAACTGCCCCGGCAGGTATACCTCAGGGATCTTGCCGATGTCTTTGAGGGCTACCGGGACGAAACCAGCACTGTCTATGTAAACGGCGAACCGGCGGTGATGATGATGGTGCAGAAGCAAAGCGGCAAGAATTCGGTTCAGACGGCAAAGGATCTCAGGGAACGGCTTGTCCGCATAACCCGCGAGCTTCCCCAGGATATAAAAATTTCAGAAATTTTCAATACTACCGACCAGATTGAAAATTCGGTCAACGAGGTCGTCTCAACAGCCGTATCAGGGGCGGTTCTCGCGGTACTCATACTCTTTGTCTTTCTCAGGTCCATCAAACCTACCCTGATTATAGGCGTAAGCATCCCGATTTCCATCATGATTACCATTATGCTGATGTACTTCGCGGGCCTGACGCTGAACCTCATGACCCTCGCGGGGCTTGTGCTGGGCGTCGGCATGCTGGTGGATAACTCCATCGTCATACTGGAGAACATATACCACTACCGGGAAAAGGGCGCCAAACTTACCGCCGCGGCCATGCTGGGTACTTCCGAGATGATTGTTGCCATAGCCGCGTCAACCCTGACCACAATCTGCGTATTCGCCCCCCTGGTGATGTTTCAAGGTCTTCTTGAAATGGCTGGGGAAATGTTTGCCGGTCTCGCGTTCACCGTGGTCATCTCCCTGAGTTCTTCCCTGTTTGTGGCCATCTTCCTTGTGCCGGTGCTTTCCAGCCATTACCTTCCGCTGGTAACAAGAAAGCAGAAGCCCCTGACCGGCATCCTCGCTCCCATTGACACGGCGGTGGGCAATTTTCTTATCGCACTGGATAACGCCTACCGCAGGGCCGTGGACCGGGTACTCAGGCACAAGCTGGCGGTGATTCTCTTCCTCCTTGCGCTTTTTGTAGGCAGCCTCCGCCTCATACCGGTTATAGGCTGGGTATTTATGCCGTCCCAGCAGGAGGACTCGGTAACTGTCAACGCCACACTGCCCATGGGAACCCCGCTCCAGCAGACCGAGATGACTCTCAAGCAGCTTGAAATCATCGCGAAGCGGGAAATCCGGGGTTATGAGCGCATTGTGCTCAACTCCGGTTCCGGAGGCATGCTGCAGAGCGGCTCCAGCAACCAGGGTTCCCTCCGCATCAATCTGCCCAAGTTTGAGGACCGCATCGATTCAGCCGACGATATCAAGGCCAAGATGCGCGCCCACTTTAACGAATTCCCCGGAGTAACCTTCGCCTTTGGCGGAGGGGGCATGGGCATGGGCTCAGGCAATCCGGTTGATATAGTCCTCAGAACCGACGACCTGGTCAAAGGCAAGGCCATGGCCGACAGTATCGCCACCCTGCTCAGCGAGCGTCTGCGCGGAGTAGTTACCGAACCCCAGGTTGACCTCAGGGACGGACTTCCCCAGTACGAAATAATTCTTGACCGCGAGCGCATCTATGCCCTGGGCCTTAATACCCTTACCATAGGCAATGAAATCAAGGCTGCTGTTGACGGCATTACCGCCACGCGGTATAAATCAGGCGGCAATGACTATGACGTGATTCTCATACTCGCCGAGGCTGACCGGAGTACCCGGCCGGCCCTGGACCACATCTTTGTAAACAGCCCGGTAACCGGGCAGCGCATAGCCCTTTCAAACTTTGCTTCGTATGATGAAGGCACCGGGCCCATGACCATAAACCGGGAAAACCAGAGCCGCGTCATCCATGTTACCGCCGGCGCTGTTCCGGGAACCAAACTCAATACCCTTGAGGACCGGGTCCGTAACCTGATCACCGCCGAAATACCCGCCGATGATGATGTGATCATCGAATATGCCGGGGACAATGCCGACATGGTAAAAATGATGCGCCGCTTCATTCTTATTATAGCCGTGGCGGTGCTGCTCGTGTTCGGGGTCATGGCGAGCCTCTTTGAATCCTTCAAAGATCCTTTCATCATACTCTTTACCATACCCCTTTCGGTAATAGGCATTGTGGCTATCTATCTGATTACCGGTGAGACTTTCAATATACTTACCGCGGTCGGGCTTCTGGTGCTGGTTGGCGTCATAGTCAATAACGGCATCGTGCTGGTTGACTACACCAATCTGCTCCGCAAGAGGGGATACTCGCTCCACGACGCCTGTGTCGAGGCGGCGGGCAACCGGCTCAGGCCCATATTGATGACCACCCTGACAACCATACTCGGCCTGCTTCCCATGGCCTTCTTCCCCGGAGAAGGTTCGGAACTGGTGAACCCCATCGGAAAGACCGTATTCGGCGGCCTTACCTTTGGAACCCTGATGACACTCTTCCTCATGCCCGCGGTATACTACATCATGAACCGCAGGTCGGAGGAACGGTACAGGAAGGCTGAAGAGAGGCGCGAGCGCATAGCCGCGGGTATCACCAAAAAACAGGCAAGACTCCAGGCCGCCGGAGGCCAGGGCGGATCAGAATAGCCCGGCGGAAATTTTTCAAACGGAACCAGGGCTGTCCGGGAAGCAGGCAATTTCCTGGATGCCCCAGGTTTTTATAAGGAAGGAACCATGATCAGACTTGAGATAATCGCCAATAATTCGGTAGAAGAAAATATACTTGAGGCCTTTTCCAACGCCGGAGCCGGAAAATACTATACCAAAATTCCCGGCGTCCGCGGCGTAGGCACATCGGGCCCCCGCATGGGCGACGCCATCTGGCCCGAGGAGAATTTTCTCCTCATCATCTGGTGTGAACCCGATGAGGCCCGCATCATAGAGCAGGAGCTTCTCAAGGTTAAAGAACGCTTTCCCGATGAGGGAATCAAGATCTTCGGCCTGGACGAAAAAGACAGAAAGACAGACACGGAAGCTCCGGTGTCCGGGGTATAAACAAAACTTGCGCGTAATATAACGTTATGCGCAATTTTGCGTTATGTTGCCGTCAGGCCCCCCGGCAGCCGCTATTTCAGCTCAAGGTCCATCTTGCTCTGGAGGTTGGACTGGATATACTTGCGTATTCTGGTCCGGGCGTCGGGGTCTATCTTCTGGGTAAAGAGCAGGACATAGACCTTGCTCATCCCTTCCATGCGGGAACCGAACACGATGGCTTCAACCTTGAGCAGGGTGGTCTGGAGCCGTATCTGTACATTCTGAACAAGGGAATTCTTTTCGATTTGGGGGTCCTCGGTGAAGGCGCAGGAAAAGCCGACCACGCTGATGTCCCGTATGGCGCCGTTGATAAAGCTGTTGTTAAGGGGCATGTTGACCGTGGCATTGGTCTCGCGCTCGATGGTAGCCCGTATGTATTTGCGCCGGCCCTTGGCATCCTGGGCCCTGAGTATGTCAAAAACCTGTTTTGTCGATTTATGAATGTCCGGGAGTATCGGTATAAAACCGCACTGGACTTTGATGACATTGATATATTTACGCATTATGGCTTCGGTGGCGTTGGCCGAAAGCACCCCGACAAAGGCTTCGGGTTCGTCAACATTGCCGATGAGCCTCCGTATGTACACATCCCAGTCCTTTTCGCTCATGCCTTCGTCCAGGTTGACAAAGACCAGCGAGGCAGGCCGCTTCTGCAGTACCCGGCGCAGATTGGTATGGTTCTTGACAATGTAAACCTCAAATTCCTGCTGGGCAAGCTCGGCTATAAGTTCATTCTGGATGATGGCGGATGGATAGAGGAAAAAAATATTTTTCCCAAGAAGATTATCCAGGGTTTTTTTCGGTTCCATGGTAGAATTATAAGGTATTATGGGTCTTGTAGGAAAGCCCCCGAATCGCTATCGTTATAGTATGGTTTTTGGCATAGGCAGCAAAAAAGTTTTATGGCTCATGCTGACAGGTTTCTGTATCCTGGTTCAAGGCTGCGCCGCCCCCCCCGCTTCCCAGACTGAATATGTGCTGGGCACGGTATGTTCGATAAATCTCTACGGCAGAGGTTCCGCCCGGCTGTACCGGAGCATTTTTGACCGTTTCCGGGAAATCGAAGGCAGGATGAGCGCAAATATCGAAGACACCGAACTTGAGAAAATCAACGTCCAGGCAGGCATCGCGCCGGTCAAGGTACATCAAGACCTTGTTGAAGTCCTCCTCCGCGCCCGGTATTTTGCCGAAATCACCGGCGGGGCTTTTGATCCTACCATAGGGCCGCTGGTAAAACTCTGGAACATAGGCTTTGACGGGGCCCGCGTTCCTTCCCAGGAAGAAATAGACAGCGCCCTCCCCCTGGTAAACTGGCGAGATCTTGTCATTGACGAGGACGCCGGAACGGTTTTCCTTGCCAAGCCCGGAATGCGCCTTGACATAGGCGGCATAGCCAAGGGATACGCCGCCGACGAGGCGGTCAGCCTTATACGGAGGGCCGGCATACCGCGGGCCATTGTAGACCTCGGCGGCAATATATTCGCCTACGGGGAAAAAGAAGGCGGCCAGCCCTGGAGGGTAGGCATCCAGAACCCGTCGGGCCTCAGGAACGATTAC
>JAISCK010000103.1 GCA_031265635.1 Spirochaetaceae bacterium | reverse complement strand
AAGTCCAGATAACGGCGGCGGGCTTTTTCCTGGAATTCCCTGTATTCAAAGAGTTCCGTTTTTCCCCGCTTCCCTATCCGCTCCATGGCCGTGATGGGGTCAAGTTCAAAATAAATGAGGATTTGGGGGGCGGGGAAGAGTTTGTTGAGACGGGCGGGGAGTTCGTCGCCGCAGTCTATGCCCTGGTAGACCAGGGAAGAAGGCACATAACGGTCCGAGACGACCAGGGCGCCTTCCCGGCAGAGCGCGCAGACGCCTCCCTGCCCGTAGAGGTGTTCGTGCCGGTCGGCGGCGAAAAGAAAGGCCAGGGTTTCGCGGGTAAGTTCCAGTTCTCCTCCCAGGACGTTGCGTATTACGCGCCCCAGGGGGCCGTCCGTAGGCTCGCAGGTCAAAAAGACGCGCCGTCCGGGCGGGTGTAGTTTTTCCCGTAAAAGATTTAACTGGGTGCTTGTTCCCGTGCCGTCTCCCCCTTCAAACACGATAAAATTCGGTAAAATCTCCATAATGTCCCCTGTATCCCCGTATGGTTCTTTTTGTTTTTCCGATTATAATATAAAGGATAACGAATACGGAAGAGAACAGGGCCTGTTTCAAAATTGAAAATTTGAAACAGCTTCAACATAAAGGCGGGAAAGGCGTGAATTCTTCGGGAAACAGTGCCGCCGGTCTTCCCGGAGGAGTATACCGGGCAGTCAAAACCGGCATAGAAGCGCTTGTTTTTATTGGTATAGTCATTCTCACCTCGGTTCTGCTCAGTCCCCTCAGGGATTCCGTGCGGCAGCGCATGACCGCCCTGAAGGACGCGCTGATACGGAGCGGCGAAGATTATTTGGGCTGTTCCATTGTATACGAATCCATGGGGCCTTCGATTTTCGGCGTCCTCGATCTCCGTTCCGTGCGCGTACAGGGGCAGGGCGAACCGGTTTTGAGCATAGCGCGGCTCCGTCTTTCCTATTCCCTCTGGGACCTTCTCAGGGGAAGGCCCCTTGACTCCCTCAGGTCCATAAGCCTCGACGCCCCGTCCCTTGTTATTGACAGGGCCGCCGACCCGGTCTTTTGGGGAAAATTTATGCCTCCGGACCCTTCCCCGGATGAGGCCGGAGAGATCCGGGCCGGGGAACAGGGCGCTTTGCTTGACGCCCTGGAATACCTCCCCCAGAATGTACGGATCAGGGTCAGGCGGGGCAGGGTGTCGTACAGGGCGGAACACAGCCTTGCCCTGGAAGATCTGTTCTTTGACGGCCGTATCAGGGACAGGCGCGTCATACTGGACGGGCGCTGGAACGGCGGCGGGGAGCTCGGTATTCCCGGCTTTGGGCCTTTAACCGTAGGCATGACCGGGATCATCACCGGGGAACTGGCCGTTGATCTTCGCTCGGGGAATCTTAACCTGCGCGTTCCCTCGCTGAGGGGGGACCGTTTTTCCGCCCGCACGCTTACGGTAAACCTCGCCGTTACGGAAAGCGGGTTTGAACTGCGGAAAATTCAGGACAGGCTGCCCTTTGACCTTTACGCGGCGTATGACCGCGCGTCGGGGGCCCTTGAGGGCGAGTTCAGGGCGGAAAATTTTTCCCCGGATCAGATACTCTCCTTTAGCGGGGACTGGGCGAAGTACCGGGACTTTCTTGCCCTGCGCATGTCGGGGTCGGCCTCTGTCAAAACAGGCGCGGAGGGCCTTGCCTATACGGTCAATCTTTCCGGCACGGTTCCCGGCGCCCAAAGAAGAACGTCCTTTGTTATTGACGGAGACGGCGACGGAAAGGGGGTGAGGGTCAGGGCCCTTGACTTTACCCTTCCCCAGGGTTCTTTTGCCTTTTCAGGCGCCGTGGCGTTCAGCCCCCTGGCGCTTGACGGCAGGGTGTCGGTCTCTGAACTGAGCCTTTCGGGGCAGAGCGGCATCAGCGGGGATCTTAGTTTCAGCACCTATGACGGGGACATCAATCTTTTCGGGGAAAGCGTATCCCTGGGACCGGTGCTGCTTTCGGCCCTGGACGCCAGGATAAGCCCCTCGGCTGACAGCCTTTTGTTTGAGGCTTCGGCCCTCAGATTCAGGGAAATGGAGTCCTACGAGGATGTACGGCTTTCAAGAATAGACCTTGACGGTTCCTATGATTTTAACCCCCGGCAGCTTCAGGCTTCCCTTTCCGTGGATTCTTTTTCCCTGGGGGATATGGCGGAACTGGCAAGGCCCTTTACCGGCCTGCCCGAAACGCCCGGCTTCCTGGACGGAACCTTAAACGATATTTCCCTGACCACCGAGGTTTTTCTTACCACCGACTTTGAGCATTTTTCCTACAACGCTCCCCGCTTTGTAAGCGCCTACGAGGGCAGGGATGTTCTTGCCTTCCTGGCCATTTCCGGCACCGACAGGAGGCTTGAGTTCTCCGACGGGGTGGTCATCTGGTCCGGGGGAAGGGTGGAGACATCGGGCTTTGCAGACTTTTCCAATATCCAGGATATTTCGTTTTCATTCCAGGCTTCGTACAATGACCGCGTACACCAATCGGACAATGACCTGACCTATTATTTTGAAGGGCTTTTTCTTGACCAGCGCAGCCTCAGCATCCAGGGTTCCTACGGTTTCGCCCTCAATCTTTCCCTGACCGGCTCAGGTTCCTGTTCCGGGTATGTTGAGGCCGGCGGCCTTCCTGTTCCGTCGGGGACCCGGAACGCGCGGTTTTACCTCATGAGTTTTTTCCGCTGGGATTCCCGTGAGTCCTGGTCCGTTGAGCTTGAGCGTTTTGAAATTCTCGATCTCTACACTCCGGGGTCCCCGGGCTCGCGGGTATGGATACAGGGCGTCGCCGACCAGCGGGGGGCAAATTTTCCCAGGCTTTACTTTGACGACGGCAGGGGCGCCCTCCAGGGCAGACTGACCGCTGACTGGACAAGCGATTTTTCCACTGTCCGGGGGAACGCCGGCCTGCTGAGTTCCGACGGCAATGAACGGTACCAGGGGGAGATACAGTACGGCGACGGGGCTCTGGATATCAGGTTCTACGGTTCCCGCGTACAGATTTCCCGGTTCATCGTCAATTCCAACAATATCCTCGCGACAGGGGAACTCAGGATAAACCGGGTCAGGGAAGGCGCTTTCCAGGCGAATATGGTACTGTCTTCCCTCTCGGCCCAGGTTGGGGACAATGCCCTTACCCTGTCCGCCAGGGCTTCCCTTGACCAGGACGAGTTTGCCGTTGAGAATGTGCGGCTCCTCTGGGGGGGGCTCCAGGCCCAGCTTCCCGAACTGGTGCTTAACAGGCTTGATTCGGTCATGCGTTCCAGGCTGGAAATCTCCGGCTTTGCCTTTGGCCGCGCGGTGGAATTTTCCGCCAGCGCCGGAGGGAGTTTTGAGCCTGTCTCTTCCTGGCTGGAAGCGGGCCGTATACTGCGGTCCTGCAGCGCCGTCCTCTCCGTTGAAAAGGCCAGGCTTGACGCCATTGAGTCGGCGGAACCCTTTAGCGTTGATTTTTCCAGCGAGGCTTCCGGCGTCTCCCTTCACGGAGGACCCGGCAACATGATACGGCTGCGGGTTTCCGATGACGGGGACTTTTACGCCGCCCTTTCCAATCCCTCTCCCGTGCAGGGCGTGCTGATAGGGAGCTTTAAGGATGAAGGAAAAACAATCGACGCCCATACCTCCAATCTCTATGTGGATCTCAGTTCCCTGTGGCGCTTCATGCCCCGCCGGGACCTGGTGGATTTTCCCGGAGGTTTTATAAACGCCGACCTCCGTATCGAAGGCCCGGTGGACGACCCCGGTTTTTACGGCAGCGCCAGGGCAAACAGCGTAAGGATAGGGCTGCCCGGCTATCTGCGGGAGGACATAGGTCCCGTGGCCCTGAACATGGAATTTAACGCCAACGAGATGCATTTTGGCCCGGTCTCCGCCCCAGTAGGACAGGGCCGGGGCATGATCTCAGGCAGCTTTGTTTTTGAACACTGGCTGCCGGGGACATTCAACATTGATATAAATGTTCCCCATGAAACCCCCATACCCTATGGCTTCAATATCGCGGGATTCATAGCCAGCGGGCTCGCGTCGGGACTGCTCACTCTCGGCCTTGACGGCCAGGTTTTTTTCCTGGGCGGCGCTCTTACCGCCCACGATACGATGATAACCATGGAAAGGGAAGAAAACCGCGCCCCGGAGCCGCCGGAAGACCCGGACGAGGACGGCGGGATAAACTTTGTTTCAAACTTTACCGTGGTTTCGGGCCGCAAGGTGGAATTTGTCTGGCCCTCGGAGGACTTTCCGGTGATCCAGGCCTACGCGGCCATGGGGGACACGATAGTTGTCAACAGCGACTCCGCGACGGACCGTTTCAGCGTTACCGGGGACGTATCCCTGAGAAGCGGCGAGGTATTTTACTTTCAGCGGAGCTTCTATATACGGGAAGGCGTGCTCAATTTGAACGAAAACGAGGCGAAATTCGACCCCCTTCTTTCGGCCAGGGCGGAAATCCGCGACCGCAGCGACGAAGGGCCGGTTACCATTGCCATGATCATTGAAAACGCCCCCCTAAGTTCCTTTACCCCCCGCTTTGAATCCAATCCGCCCCTTTCCCAGATGGAAATTATTTCCCTTTTGGGCCAGAATCTTACCGGAACGGCGGGAGACGAAAATTCGGGCCGTGAGATACTCATCAGTACCACCGACCTTTTTGTCCAGTCCAGGGTAATACGGCGCTTTGAGCGGGGGGTCCGTAACTTCCTGAACCTTGACATGTTTTCCATTCGTACCCGGCTTTTGCAGAACGCGGTGATGCGGATAACCGGGCTTGAGGAGCAGCCGGAGGACGGCCGGTCCCAGTTCGGAAACTATTTTGACAACACGACGATTTCCTTTGGCAAGTACATAGGGGCCGATATGTTCCTTCAGACTATGCTGTCGGTACGTTATGACCCGGTAAAAGCCAATAGCTCCACCGGGGGGCTTAAAATAGAACCCGATATTAGTATAGAATGGCGTGGGCCCCTGTTTAATATTCAGTGGAATTTAGTGCCCCAACATCCTGAAAATCTGTTCGTAGATGACCTTTCCTTTACCCTCAACTGGAAATGGTCTTTCTGACAGGGAGTGTAGATGCGCGTACGATTGGTAGTTTGTTTCTTTTTTGTCTCGGTTTTTTCTTCTTTTGCCCAGAATGCCCCTGACTGGTACCAGGGCAAACGTATCAGGGATATTGTATTTGAAGGGTTAAAAAACGTAAAAAGCGGCGATCTTGAGGCTGTCATCGAAAACTACCGGGGGCTTCCGTTTACCGACGATATTTTCTGGGACCTCCAGGGGAGGCTCTATGCCCTGGAATATTTTGACCTTATATCCCCGACGGCGGTTCCCGCGGCCGGAGGCGCCGAGGTAGTTCTCAGATTTACCGTTGTTGAGCGGCCCGTTATTTCCCGTATCAATTTTGTGGGCAATAGCGGCATACGGCGCAATGAACTTCTGGACGTGGTTTCCCTCAAGGTCAACGATGTGGTAAACCAGCTTAAACTCAGGGTGGACGAGGGCGCTCTGCGGAACAAGTACCTCGAAAAGGGCTACCCCGATGTGCGGATACGTTCCGATAGCCAGACCACCGGGGACGGTTCGGTGGTTGTGTCGTTCTATATCACCGAAGGGCGGCGCGTAACCATTTCGGGCTTCCGTTTTGAGGGTAACGCGATTTTTTCCGACCGCGTCCTCAGGGGCGAGTTGAGCCTCAAGCGCAAGGGCCTGTTCAACGACGGCGCTTTTCAGGAAGCCAAACTCATCGCGGACAGGGCCGCCCTGGTTCAATATTACCGGGACAGGGGCTATCTGGACGCCGAGCTTATTGACGCTGTCCAGGATATACAGACCGATGACAAGGGCAATAACACCATGGTTATCACCTTCAGACTCTTCGAAGGAAGGATGTATACCTTTACCGGCATTGAATTCTCGGGAAACGAAATTTTCCCCACAGCCCAGCTTGAGGCCCTGGTGTTTTCCCAGCCGGGCAAGATAGCCAATGCCCGGCAGATAGAATCGGATCTCCAGAGAGTCGCCGATTTGTATTACGAAAACGGCTATATCTTCAATACCATAAACCGGGACGAAGAGAGGAACAGCGAGACGGGAACGGTTTCCTATACGGTAAGCATCATCGAGCGGGGCAGGGCCTACATAGAGAACATCATAGTCCGGGGCAATAAAAAGACCAGGGACGAAGTCATACTCAGGGAGATACCCCTTGAGGAAGGGGACGTGTTCTCCAAGGCCAAGGTCATGGACGCCCTGCGCAACCTCTACAACCTCCAGTATTTTTCCATGGTCGCCCCGGAAACTCCCCCCGGCAGCGTGGACAGCCTCATGAACCTTGTGTTTACCGTTGAGGAGCAGCCTACCACGGACATACAGCTCGGGCTGACTTTTTCAGGTTCGTCCGATCCCGATACGGTTCCCATATCGGGAATTTTCAAGTGGAATGACCGGAATTTTATGGGGTACGGCAATATGCTGGGCGCCGAACTCAGCGTGTCCCCGGACTCCCAGTACGGGACCCTTACCTATACCCACCGCTGGATATTCGGCCTCCCCCTGGACGGCGGCTTTGACTTTACCCTGCGCCACTCGGTGCGTTCCTCGGCAATGGACAATTACGCCCCCTTCTTCAACGGCGATGAGGACAGGGCTTTCCCCGACGGCTTTGCCGATTATGACAGTTACCTTGACGCCAACAAGATTCCCCCCGACGAATACCTCATGGACTATACCCAGTGGAGCATGTCCCTGGGATTTTCGACAGGCTACCGTTTTTCAACCTTCCTGGGAAATCTTTCCGTAGGCGGCGGCCTCAGGACCGGGCTGGTACTCAACACCTATGACGATGACCTGTACCGGCCCTTTGACCCCACCCTGCGGGACCACAACAACCAGTGGACTCCGGCAAATTCGTTTTCCACCTCGGTGGCTCTGGACCAGAGGGACATTTACTACGATCCTTCGCGGGGCTATTACGGGGTGCAGCGCGTCGGTTTCTACGGCCTTTTGCCCATGGAGCGGGAACACTATGTCAGGACCGATACCAAACTGGAGTGGTTTCACACCCTCCTCAACATACCGATAACCGAAAAGTATTCGTTCAAAATGGTGTTTGGCATACACTCGGGTATGTCCTTCATACTGCCCCAGTTCTTCCAGGAAAAACCCGTTATAGAAACGGTCAACCAGCTTTCCGTGGACGGTATGTTTGTTGGCCGGGGCTGGGTGAACAAGTACCGTGAACGGGGCAACGCCCTGTGGGAAAACTGGGCGGAAATCCGTATGCCCCTGGTGCCGGGTATTCTTGCCCTTGACGGGTTCTTTGACGCCGCGGTAAAAAGGGACACCCCCTATGATATGTTCCACAATCTCAGCGTAGAGGATATGCTCTTTAGCCTTGGGGCAGGTTTCCGTTTTGCCATACCCCAGTTTCCCTTCCGCTTTATTTTTGCCAAACGCTTTGTGATCAAGGACGGTCGTATAGACTGGCAGACCGGCAGTATATGGCAGAACGGCGATCCGGGTTCGGGTATAGATTTTGTAATATCCTTTGCGGTTTCTACATATTAGGCGTTTGCTTAGGAGTTTTGGAATGAAAAAGAATTGCGCCGTATGCGTTATGTTTCTCTTTGCCGCGGCCTTTGCCGGCGCCCAGCAGCAGCTTACCCGTTTCGCGGTGGTTGACCTTCCCAGGGTGTATACCTCGTTCTTCCGGGATTCCCGGGCGGTGCGGGACTACGAAGAAAGAAGCGCCAGGGTTCAGGCCGAGGTTGACCGCATGAACCAGGAGATACAGAACCTGAGAAGCTCCTATGTGGACGCGGAAGCCCAGGGGGACAGGGAGCGGGCGCTGAGGCTTGAAAGCGAGATGTACCGTAAATCGGAATTTTTACGGGAATATTACCAGGCCAAAACCGCCGAACTTGAGGACCAGAGGCGGCGTCTTGCCCAGTCCAACAGTTTTCTCCAACAGGTAATGGACGAGATACGTTTTATCGCCGAGAGCGAGGGGTACAGCATGGTCCTCAACCTCAAGGAAAATACAGGCATCATCTGGTACAGTCCCACTGTGGATATTACCGAAAAGGTAATCCAGAATCTTCGCAGCAAGGCTGGTCGCTGAACCGCCTTTTATGTAAAGGGGGGAAGGTATCGCCGGCACAGAGTCGAGCCCCATGCTGGACCAGTACCGCAGGATAAAACGGGAAAACCAGGGTGCGGTTCTTTTTTTCCGCCTTGGAGATTTCTATGAGATGTTCGCCGAAGACGCTCTGGAAGTTTCCGCCCTTCTTAATTTAACTCTCACCAGCCGCGCGGGCCTTCCGATGTGCGGAGTCCCCTACCACGCTTCACGTTCCTATATAGCCCGTCTCCTTAAATGCGGAAAAAAAATCGCCATCTGCGAGCAGCTCACCGAAGCGGTAAAGGGCAGGGGCCTTATAGAACGCCATGTAACCGAGGTCATCACGCCGGGGACCGCCGTTGACGAGGATTACCTTGACAAGGGGAGCGCGAACTATCTTTCCGCCCTTGCCGCCAGGGGCAGCCTCCTGTCATTCGCCTATATGGACCTTTCCACAGGGGAATTCCGGGCCACGTCCTTTCCCCTTGAAAGCGGGGGAGAACGCCTGGGAAGCGAGCTGGAACGCCTTCAACCCAGGGAAATGGTGATACAGGAATCCCTGCTTGAGGAAAATCCCGGCATAGCCCGTATCCTGGCGGAATATCCGGGCCTGGTGCTGAACCGCTGGGCCGACTGGCTCTTTGATCCGGGGCGGGGCCGCGAACTTTTGGAGAAGCAGTTCGGAAGCGGGGGCCTCAGGGCCTTCGGCCTGTCCGGCCCGGCCGCCGAGATCGCCGCGTCAGGCGCCCTGCTGGACTATCTTACGGGGACCGCCCGGAGCATGCTTCCCCATGTGCGTTCCCTGATATGCTACGGCGACGATGAATACATAGGCATAGACGAATCGTCCCAGCGCAACCTTGAGCTTACCCGCAACCTCCGCGACGGGGATGTTCATTTTTCCCTTTTTGAAGTGATAGACGAAGCCAAAACCGCCATGGGAAGGCGTCTGCTCAAACAGCGGCTGCTCCATCCCCTGCGGAACACCGGCCTTATAAACGCCCGCCTTACGCTTACCGAAACCCTGTACCGCGACCAGCGCCTTCTTTCCGCCCTGAGGGACGCCCTCGGTTCATCTCCTGATCTCCAGCGGCTCTGTTCCCGCCTTGCCATGGACAAGGCCCACGCCAGGGATATGGCCGCGCTTAAAAAAAGCCTCGCTTCGCTTTTCGACTGCGAGGAAAAAATCTCCGGCCGCCTTCCCGGCTTTGAAAGCACCGGCGCGCGGAGCCTTGACCAGGCCGCCTTTACCCGGATGCGGGAACTCATGGAACGCCTTGAAAAGGGCATCGCCGAGGACCCTTCCGTACTGCTTACCGAGGGGAACCTTATACGCGGCGGCTACAGCGTTGAACTTGACGGGCTTAAATCGCTCAGGGACAACGGCCGTTCCCTGGTGGAGGCGTACCTTGGGGAAGAACGGGCGGCCACCGGCATACCCAGTCTCAAGATACGGTATAACAGGCTTATAGGGTATTATTTTGAAGTTACCAAAAACCACCTTGACAAGGTGCCCCGGCATTTTATACGGCGCCAGGGCATAGCCGGAGGGGAGCGTTATACCACAGACAGGCTTTCTTCCCTTGAGTCGGAAATAAACGGCGCCCAGGACAAAATTACGGAACTCGAAAAGAAGCTGTTCCTTGAGCTCCGCGAAAGCGCCAAGGCCCTCCTTCCCCTGCTTATTTCAGGCGGGGAAAAAATCGCCGAACTTGACGCGGCCCTGTCCCTTGCCAGGGCCGCTACGGTGCGGGGCTGGGTACGCCCCGTCGTGGACGAAAAAAACCGCGTGCTCATACGGGAAGGGCGGCATCCCGTGGTGGAGGCCCACCTGGGAAGCGGCGAATTTGTCCCCAATGATACTGATCTTGACGGGGACGGAAAGAACTTTGCCCTCATCACCGGACCCAATATGGCGGGTAAGTCAACTTACCTCCGCCAGACCGCCCTCCTCGTGATACTTGCCCAGATGGGAAGTTTTGTACCCGCGCGGGAAGCCGTCATAGGACTTGTGGACCGCATCTACTGCCGTGTCGGCGCCCAGGATAATCTTGCCAGGGGCGAATCAACCTTTCTTGTCGAAATGAACGAAACCGCCTATATACTCAATACCGCCACGGAAAAGAGCCTTGTAATCATGGATGAAGTAGGACGGGGAACCGGAACCAAAGACGGCCTTTCCATAGCCTGGGCCGTCTGCGAGGAACTCCTCGACCGCATACGCTGCCGCACCCTTTTCGCGAGCCATTACCATGAACTGTCCATGATAAACCACCGGCGTATGGTTAACCGTTCCATGGAAGTCATGGACAGGGACGGGGAACTGGTGTTCCTCCGGCGTCTCATCGAGGGGGCCGCGGCGGAATCCTACGGCCTTGAGGTGGCGAAGCTGGCCGGAATCAGCCCGGCGGTGCTTTCCCGTGCCAGGGAACTTCTTGACGCGATAAACGAAAACGAAAAGACGCTGGGAAAGCTCCCCGTATCGGGGCATCTGCCCCGCCCGGGCGGACAAGTCCCGGCAAGACGGCCGCTTTCACGGGAAGAGGCGCAGGTGCTTAAGGACCTCCGCTCCCTGGACGCGGAACGCCTCAGCCCCCTTGACGCCATCAACCTGCTGCATTTGTGGAAGACCCTTGTTTCTGACAAGGCCCTCCGGCCCCCGGTAAAAGCGCCGGGGGACATGGCTATCCTCAGAAAAACCTCCGCCAGGCCCGTCAAAAAAGAGAGCCCTGAGCTTTTTGACTCGTATTAAATCAGAAATCCATGGGCCAGAAATCAAGACGGTTGGTCCGTTTGGAAATACTGTCGTATACGGCTAGACCGTATGTTTTCCGGGCACGGTCATATTCAAAGGTAACGGCGTATTCCTTGCCCGCGTCAAAGACATAACTCATGCGGAGGTCCCTTGCCCTGAAAACGGCATTGCCCATTACGCAATTCAGATTGAAAATAAATTCCGATTTTCCAGATGGAAGGGAAAGCCTGAGAGCCTCATTGGACCAGGCTTCTTCCCCGTACCAGGCCCTGTTGACATCTATGCCGTTGTAGCTCTGCACTTCAACACCGCCGTTGAAAAAGACGGTTGTCAACTGCTCAAGCGGAATCTGATCGTCAAAGGTAATCTTATGCGTTGTTGTCCCGCACGCGATCAAGAGGACAAGCAAAGCACCAGGCCACAATAATCTTTTTTTCATTTGTAAACTCCTTATAGAATGGTCTTAAATACCTATGAAGCCTCAATAGTAAGCGGTTTTTGTGTTTTCAGCAATCAATCTGCGCCATTAGTACAACATCTTAGCCAGCTTTTTGATATTTTATTATAAAGCCGCTGCATATTAATATAGCGGCGGCTTTTTTCAGTGCTTCTGCTATTCCAATGCGCTCTTAACAGCTTCGAGTACCCCAGTGGTTGAAATAGTTGCCCCGCTGACCGAATCAACATTCAAACTCTGAGCGCTGATAATCGCAGGGATCAATTGGCGTTCAATCGCATCAAACATGACTGGCGTTTCAGTTTGGCGCACAAAGTCAATCTTTGTAATGCTTCCATTTGCAACCGTTACGCTCACGGTTAAGGGACCATTGCGACCCATGCCTGTTCCTGTATGAACACCGTTGGTAAAGTTTCCAACCGCGGTCTTTCCAGATGATGCAGGAGCCGGTAGATTAATGACGACTTTACCTTGACTTGCAGCATAGGCGGAGGCCTGCTGCCCAGCCAGGCGCCCGAATACCAGGCTGTCAGTAACTGCGGTTCCTTCGACACGTTCGGAGCCATGAACCCCACCGGTCACTTCACCTGCGGCATACAAGCCGGGAATAATATTTCCTTCTGTCGTAATGACCTGATTCTGCGTGTTGATTTTCAAACCACCCATACAGTAGTGAATACCTGAGTTGGCTCTAATAGCATAATACGGAGGATTTGAAAGGGGAGCTGTCATACCGGCGCCGGTACGCCCAAATTCTCTGTCCACAATGGGAGTAGTCCTAAAATAGCCGTTCCATGTGTTGATTGTATTTTCAAAGGCAGTCGGGTCAATTCCCAACTTGGCAGCCAGTTCCGCCGGAGTCGCCCCCTGTACGGTAAGGCGGCGATTGTAGAAGGCCTGTACTCCGGAGTGGTTCTTTAAAATGGCATCGTCGAATATATAATAAAAAGTTCTCTTGTCCACCGGCGCGGTCAAAACTGTATCTACTAACCCTACCTGAGACTGACCGGGGGCGGCTCCCTCTTTAAGAAAGCGTTTGCCCGCATAATTGACGAAGATGGCGTTTTCGGCAATCCATCCCGGTAAGATCATGTCATGGGAGATTATTTCAACTTTACTTATTAGATGAAACTGATCCAAGTCCTGGACAGCGGCTCCGATTTTCTGTGCCATTCTTAGCCCGTCACCGGTTGTAGGCGCAATTTCATCAGTTGCAAGGCCGGCATATTCAGGCCTGTATTGAGCAACCAGGGCATTGTCCCGGCCATAGCCGCCGGTGGCCAGTATTACGGCATTTCCCCTAAATTGCAGTTTATTTCCTTTGGAATCTACCGCTTCAACTCCGACAACTTTACCGCTCTGGTAAATCAATTCGGTTGCAGTTGTATTAAAAACAACCGTAGCCCCGCTTTTTTTGAGGCTTTCAGAGAGTAGGGGAATAATAGCTTGTCCTCCGGGCCCCGACGGCGCATGCATCATGCGTCCATCGCCATCTTTAGAAGCAATAGTCAAAACCAAACCCATATCTTCAAGCCATCTGACGGTTTCGGCGCTTTTTTGGGCCAAAAGCCTTACCAGGTCGGGATTGTTCAATTTATTTACATGACGTTTTACAAAATCATCTATGGTGTATACATTAGAACCGATATCTGCGGCTGTCTGGACATCTGAACCAACGGCGCTGAGACCGGACATAGCGGGAAGCGTGTTTCCTCCCACCACAGCGGACTTTTCAAGTACAATGACCGAAGCGCCCACCTTCCGGGCCTCAATCGTAGCGGACATTCCAGCGCCGCCTGCCCCGACAATAATCACATCCGCAGAATATGTCTTTCCGCCGCCCCCGCCCGGGGTAAGACATCCCGCCACAGCCATAGTGAATGCCAGCAGCGCCAGCAATACGAAGGCGGCAATGACCACCTTTTTTGAGAATTTTTTCCCGCTCATGTTTGCCTTCCTTTAAAACTATTTCTGGGTATCCTAAAAACTCGGTTAGTTTTTAGAAGTTCCCTATATCAAAGTTGTTCAAAACCTGAAGTTTCTGAACAACAACCGCTAAAAACAGCAAAATGCGGAGCATTTTGCAAAGACTTGTCAAGGCTATCAAAGAAGTCTGTTACTTCTTGGACAGCCTTTGCATTTTCTCCTGTTTCGTTGAAACGGTAAGAAAATGCCACATTAGAGAAGGTGTCCGAACAAGTTTTTAAAATTTTTCAGACACGCCCATGATAAGCAACCGGGTTTTGCAACAAGCTCAACTGACAATGTCCAGAGAACAATCAGACCATAGGCGCCTCCCCGGACAAAGTATTAACAGATATATTAACAAATAAAATATCTTGGTAGATTTGAGAAAGCAAAAAATCCATATATATAAGGTATGTATAAGTTTATCCAAGCTATAGGGGGGTAGAGGCAGATATTTATATTCCATTATAAAAACACCCTCTTATTACACCAATTTTCTTAATAATATCACAATTTTCGGAAATGTCAATCACGCACGGAATTTTTGGTTCGGCAGGGCGAGTGCATATAAACTTTTCACCCCCTTACTAAACCAACCTCCGTGAACGGACTCAGAATCAAGACAAACAAAAGTCAGGCCTTTGATAAAAAGTTCATACTTTCCGTGAGGTCAGTGGTTAGATCTCTTAAATTTATGTAACTCGACATTCAGATCGCAATTTTCTTTTTTTTGCCAAATTTCAAAGCGGATTCCATGGCGGGGCCTTGTATACGGTATGAACAGTTTTTTAAGAATCGCGGCGGCGTCAGGCCGTTTTGGCGCCATGGTCAGGGAGTGGTGTTTTTCTTCCGGCTGCGCCGTCTGCGGCGGCATGCTCCCGGACAGGGATGACGCTTTTTACGGAATCTGCGGGGACTGCCGGAACCGTCTCACTCCTGTCCGGGAACAGCGCTGCGCGGGTTGCGGGAGGCGCCTTGTTTCGGAAACAGCCCTCTGTATGGACTGCCGGAGCTGGACCGGGCATTCCCTGGGGCCTTTATTTTCTTTTTTCCCCTATGCCGGGGATTACAGGACCCTGATGGGAGCGTACAAATACGGTAAAAACCGCAATGTGGGAAATTTTTTGGCCCTGACCATACTACAGAAGCTCCCCCTTTTTGTTGACCCTTCCGAAATCCCCGAATGCTGGGTTCCTGTCCCTCCCAGGCCGGGAAAACTCAAAAAAACCGGCTGGGACCAGGTGGCGTTTTTATGCCGCTGCCTTGAACGCTTACGGCGTTTTGAGCCGGGCGGGGCGGGGCTGAGGGACTTTTATATATACCCCCGCCTCAAAAGGCTGCCTTCCCGCAGCCAGAAGGAACTCAACAGGGAAGACAGGCTGGGTAATCTTAAAGGCCGCATACGCTGTACCGGCCCTGTTCCTCGCCGGGTGCTGCTCCTTGACGATGTTGTTACCACCGGGGCAACCCTCGAAGCCGCCGCCTCTGTCCTCAAAGAAGGAGGCGCTTCGGAGGTAATGGGGCTTACCCTGTTTTACGATTAGGGCAGGAGCCGGTTTCAAAACCGCCGGATTTTGAAACCGGCTCTTCAATCTAAAAATCTTCGATATATTCTTGACAAAACCGCGGGATTTTATTATTGTAAGTTGACAATTAAGATTCTCATAAAAAAAGAGTCGGTTGAACGGCTCTTTTTTGTTTATAAAAGTTTATTTCAAAACCCGGTCGGTTTTGAAATTGGCAAGGAAGTTTTGGTGCGTTTTAGCTGTCGGCGCAAGGATGAGCTTTTTGAGTCCCTGGAAAGGCTTGCCGGGGGTCTTGGGATGGCCTTGGTGGATCTCTCCGTCTCCCGCAGCAGGGGGAGCGTTCAGGTGAGGCTTACGGCGGACAGGCCGGGCAATACGGGGATAGACGACTGTTCCGCCCTGCACCGGGCGGCGCTTCCCCGGCTGGAACTGGCCTTTCCCGGCGCCGGTCTTTATGTGGAAGTGTCCTCGCCGGGCATAGACAGGACCATTAAGGACGGCAGCGAATTTGCCCATTATACCGGCAGGGGAGTCCGGTGTTTCAGGACCGATATTTCCGATTGGTATGAGGGCGTACTGCTCTCTTCCGATGAAGAGAAAATTGTGCTAAAAGGAAAGGACGGCGAGACAACAGTACCCTATGAAGTCATCGCCAAGGCAAAATTATGCGATGTTCCCGGGGTTTCATAACGGGATTTTGTATTCAGGAGGTTTAGACCTGTGGCGACAGATATGAGCGACGCGATACTTCAAATAATCCAGGATCGCGGAATTTCTGAGGAACTTGTCTTAAAAACAATAGAGAATACCCTCCTTGCGGCTTACAAGCGCCGTTTCGGAAACGCCGATAACGCCGTTGTCCGGTTCAGCGACGATAACCGCGAGGTTTCTATTTACGCGAAAAAGCAGATAGTTGACGGGGTCTATGATCCTGCCTGTGAAATAGATCTTGAGGAAGCAAGGGAACTGAGCCCCGAAGGGGAAATAGGCGATGAACTGCTCATCGAGGTGGACCCCAGGGACTTTGACCGCATATCGGTGCAGAGCGCCAAACAGACCGCCCATCAGTCTATACGTGAAATCCAGAAGGACAGCCTCTATGCGGAATACAAGGACAAGGTCAACAAGATAATCGTCGGTTACTACCAGCGGGAAAGAAACGGGACCATTTATGTTGATCTGGGGGGTAAAGGCGAAGGCATACTTCCCAAGAAATTCCAGAGCCCCCGGGAAGTATACTATGTCAATGACCGTATCAAGGCCCTGATTACCGAGGTCAATAAGACCCCGGCGGGGCTCCAGGTGGTGCTTTCCAGAACTCATACCGATTTTGTCAAGGCCATCTTTGAGGCCGAGGTTCCCGAAATGTATGGCGATGACAAGATCGTGAAAATACACAAAATAGTCAGGGAACCCGGATACCGGACCAAACTGGCCGTCTATTCGACACGCGAGGATGTGGACCCCGTCGGCGCCTGCGTGGGCCTCAAGGGCATGCGCATACAGGCGGTGATACGGGAGCTTGAGGGCGAAAAAATAGATGTACTCAAGTATGATCCCGACCCCCGTCGCTTTATCAAGAACGCCCTGTCTCCGGCCGAGGTGCGGGACGTGGTGGTACTTGACGAGGACAAGCACCAGGCCCTGGCCGTGGTAAACGAATCCCAGCTTTCCCTTGCCATAGGCAAACAGGGCCTCAATGTACGGCTCGCCAACAGACTTGTTGACTGGAACATAGATGTCAAGACCGAGGAACAGTTTCTTGAACTGGACATCGCCGCCGAATCCCGCAGGGCGGTCTCCGAGCTTTTCGGCGAGTATGACGAAGAAATATCGAGGATTTCAGAGCTTCCCGGCGTGGACGAGGCGCTTGCCGGGGCTCTCAGGAAAAACAATATCGAGTTCATTGAAGACTATCTTGCCCTGGGTGAGGAACAGCTTGCTTCCCTCGAAGGCGTTAGCGCCGAGCAGCTTGCCGTTCTGCAAAAACTCATCGAAGAGAATGTCGAGATAGTTGAAGAAGATTACAAAGAGCCTCCTTCCGAAGAAGAACCCTCTGAGGAGACCGAGGCGTCTGAAACTCAGGCGGATGGGGAAGTCCTTCCCGAAGAAGAAGGCGGAGAGGCCCCTGATGAGTATGAATGTCCCGAATGCGGCGCGAAGATAACTACGGATATGACCAGTTGTCCCAACTGCGGCATAGGGCTGAGTTTTGAATATGAAGAGGACTGACCGGTTAACGGTTTAACAAAGGTGGAACATGGCTGAGGAATTAGACAACACCCAGAAACCAAAAGTGGAATTGATCAAGCACGCGAAATCCGAACCCGATACCCAGGACGGAAGCAAAAATCCTCCCGGTGATCCGGGAGAACGCCGCAAGGTGGTGGTGGTAAAAAAGAAACCCCCGGCCCCGGTGACGGCGGATAAAAAGCCTCAGCCCAGGGTGCGTCCCGTGCCTTTCCAGGGAGATTCCGACAAAGCCAGGCCCTCAGGCGAAAGGCCGCCGGTACGGCCAAAACCCGGTCCCGAAAAAACAGAAGGCGTATCCGCCCTTCCCGCGACCCAGCGGCCCGCCGTGGCCGCAGGCAGAGTGGGAGGGAGGCCCGTAGGGCCCCGTCCCGGCGGGGACCGTCCGCCCTTTCCCCAGCGGCCCCAGGGCGCCGCCGGCAGGGTAGGCGGCCGTCCCGTAGGCGGACCCGGCCGGCCGGACGGTTTCCGTCCCCAGGGGCCGCGTCCCTTTGGCCCAAGCCGGAGCGGGCCTTCCGGACCGGGACGACCGGGTAATTTCGCCGGCAGGGGGCCCCGCAGTGGCGGTCCCGGCGGCAGAGGTCCCGGCATGAGGCCCGGCGGCGCTCCGGCCGTTCCCCCCATGGGAGAGGCCAAGGGCCCGGCAAAAAAGGCCTTTAGGGCCAAGAAGCCCATTTACCAGAAAAAAGAACACGAGATGGAGGAAAAACTCCTCCAGACCAAAAAGAAGATAACCCATATCGCCAATCCCGTGCCCAAATCCATTGACATCATGGAGGTCATTTCCGTATCGGAACTGGCCCGCAAGATGAATCTCAAGGCGTCGGAGCTGATTCAAAAGCTCATGAGCATGGGTATGATGGTAACGATAAACCAGCAGATAGACGCCGAGACCGCCACCCTCCTGGCCTCAGAATTCGGCGCCGATGTAAAGATAGTCAGCCTCTACGACGAAACCGTGATAGACACCGGCAAGGATGACGACGCTTCAATGGAAATCCGTCCTCCGGTGGTAACGGTCATGGGCCATGTCGATCACGGCAAGACCAAACTCCTTGACGCCATACGGAGCGCCGATGTGGTATCAGGCGAATTCGGCGGCATCACCCAGCATATAGGCGCGTACATGGTGGACACTTCCGGCGGCAGGATTACCTTCCTTGATACGCCGGGACACGAGGCATTTACCCGCATGAGGGCGAGGGGCGCCCAGGTAACCGACATTGTGGTCCTTGTGGTAGCCGCCGATGACGGCGTCATGCCCCAGACCGTCGAGGCCATCAATCACGCCAAGGAAGCCGGTGTTCCCATCATCGTGGCGGTAAACAAGATTGACAAGGCCGAGGCCAATCCCGACAGGGTCAAGACCCAGCTTTCCGAAAGGGGATTCATGCCCGAGGACTGGGGCGGGCAGACCATGTTTGTCGAACTTTCCGCCCTGAAAAAAGAAGGCATAGACAAGCTCATTGACGCGATACTTCTTGAGGCCGAGGTTCTGGAACTCAAGGCCAATTACAAAAGAAGCGCCGAAGGCAAGGTCCTTGAATCCCGCATAGACCACGGCAGGGGCATCGTGGCAACGGTCATTGTCGAGCGGGGAACCCTCAAAATAGGCGATTCCTTTGTGGCCGGCGTCTGGCCGGGCAAGGTCAGGGCCCTCTTCAACGACAAGGGAGAAAAGGTTGACACGGCGACCCCGGCAATGCCGGTAGAGGTTCTCGGCTTTGAGGGCATTCCCGACGCCGGAGATCCGCTCCAGGTTGTCGATGACGAAAAGACCGCCAGGGGCATTTCCTCCAAACGCCAGGAACTCAAACGCTTTGAGGTCGCCAAGAATGTCAGGAAAATAACCCTTGACAACCTGTACGACACGATCAACGACGGTGAGATTCAGGAGCTTAAGGTTATCATCAAGGGTGATGTCCAGGGGTCGGTAGAGGCCCTGCGGTCGAGCCTTGAAAAACTTTCCACCAGGGAAGTCAGGCTTAACGTGATACAGGCCCTTCCGGGCGCTATCAACGAAGGCGACGTGGACCTGGCCATAGCCTCCAACGCGATCATCATAGGCTTTAATGTCAGGCCGACTCCCAAGGCCAAGACCCTGGCCGATTCAGAAAAGGTTGACATACGAAAGTACAATATCATCTACAGGGCCGTGGAAGAAATAAAGCAGGCCATGGAAGGCATGCTCAAGCCCGATACCAAGGAAGAAGTCATAGCCCAGGTTGAAGTCAGGGAAACCTTCAAGGTTCCCAAGGCGGGAACCATCGCCGGCTGCTATGTCCTGAGCGGGACCGTTAAACGGAGCGCCAGCGTCAATGTCATACGGGAAGCCATCGTGGTGCATACGGGCAAGATAGCGTCCTTGAGGCGTTTCAAAGACGATGTCCGCGAAGTGGCGGCGGGCTTTGAGTGCGGCATAGGACTCGAAGGTTTTGACGATATACAGAACGGCGACCAGTTTGAAGTTTTTGAAATCGTCGAAGTCGCGAGGAAACTTTAATCCGGCCTGAAATTCAGGCGAGAGTATCATGGCGGAATACCGTTTGGAACGAGTAGGGCGTCTTATGCAGGAAAAGATAGGCGCCCTTATTGTCGAAGGAAGAATCAAGGACCCCCGGGTGGATTCGTTTCTCACCGTTACCAGGGTCGAGGTTTCGAGGGACCTCGGTTATGCCGATGTTTTTGTTTCAAGCTATAAAACAGCCGAGGGGCTCAGGAAAGGGGTAGAGGGACTCAACAGCGCATCTGGCTTTATCCAGTCCCGGCTTGCCAGGGAAATGCGCATACGCGTAACCCCCCGGCTTCGGTTTCACGAGGATCCCGGCATACGGGCCGGCTTTGAATTGACACAAAAAATTGAGGATCTTACCCGTGCGGAGAAGCGGTCAGAATAAACAGGATATTTCAGGCTATATACTGCTCAACAAAAGGCCGGGCATAAGTTCCTTTGATTCCCTCGGCGTTGTTAAAAGAATTTTGGGAACCGGAAAGGTCGGCCACGCGGGCACCCTGGACCGTTTTGCCCAGGGGCTTCTCATTGTCCTCGCCGGGCGGGCCACAAAACTCGCCCCCTGGTTTTCGTCTTCCCGCAAGGCCTACCGGGGAACCATACTTTTTGGCGAAGAAACCAGTACCCTTGACGGTGAGGGGGAGGTCATAGCCCGCGCGCCGCCGCCGTCCAGGGAAGCCCTTGAAAAAGCGCTGCCCGAATTTTCTGGCGATATACTCCAGGCGCCGCCGTCTTACTCGGCGGTTCATATTGAAGGCGAGCGCGCCCATGTCCTTGCCCGCCGGGGCGTCAATGTGGTGATGGAAAAGAGGCCGGTAACTGTCTATAAACTGGTTCTTGACTCCTATACAAGCCCCCTTGGTGAAATAACGGTGCACTGTTCCAGCGGGACCTACATCAGGTCCCTGGCGCGGGACCTTGCCCTGGCTTCGGGTTCCCGGGGCCGCCTTGTTTCCCTTACCCGGACATCTATAGGGGGTTTCAGCCTTGAGGACGCGGCGCTCCCGGACGAAGACAGCCTTCTTTCGGCCCTACGGCCCATAGATAAAGCGGCCCTGGACAGCCTGGGGATACCCGCCGTTGAGGTTGACGAAAAAACAGCCGGGACCATGTTCCGGGGCAGGCCCCTCGCCCCCCGGGATCTCGGTTTCCCGGACGCGGAAGGCCGCGGCCCCCCTCCCGGCCCCCTGGGGGTATTTTCCGCCGCCCGTGGTTTTGTGGCCATGCTTGACTGCCAGGGCGGCGCCCTCAGGTACCGTTATGTTTATGCCAGGGAGGAACACCGTGCGGGTATCTAGCTGGGACGAATTTCTTGCGGCACCTCCTCCTGTCCGGGGAGCCGCCATGACCATAGGGGGTTTTGACGGCATACACAGGGGGCATGAACTGCTTCTTAAAAAGGTGCTTGAGCAAAAAGATCTTTTTGAACCTACGGTAATTACCTTTCTGAGAAGCCCCAAGGCCCTGCTCAGGCCGGGAGACTATCCGGGCGATATATGTACCTTGGGCAGGAAACTTGAAATCTTTGAAACCTGCGGAATAGCCCATACCGTGCTCATTGACTTTTCCAGGAATTTCAGTAAACTGGCTGGAAGGGATTTTATTGAATTTCTTGCCGGGCGGGGAGGGCTGCACCGCCTTGTGGTGGGGAGCAATTTCCGCTGCGGATACCGGATGGATACGGGAACAGAGAGAATCCGGGAACTTCTCGTTCCCAGGGGAATACCCGTTGACGTTATAGAATCTCTCATGTACAGGGCCGCGCCGGTAAGTTCAAGCCGTATACGGACAGCCATAGGCAGAGGGGATATCGCTCTGGCGTCGGAACTGCTGGGCAGACCCTTTGAGCTTGAACTGGAAGGCGCCGTAGCGGATGGAGAGGTAAAAAGCTACAGCCTTTCCGGCCGGGGAATACTGACGCCGCCGCCCGGTGTTTACAAGGCGTTTATATGGGCTGCCGGCGCGGATATACAGGGGGCGTCAGGCGAAATACGCATTGAGCCGGGGCGCGCCCTGGTTTCTTCGCCTTTTGACGCGGTGCGTATAGAATTTTTACAGGGTACCCAAGGAGTGTAACAATATGGCATTAAGCAAAGAAGACGTAAAGTCTGTGATAACCAAATTCGGCGCAAACGAAAAAGACACAGGCGCGGTGAATGTTCAGATTGCCCTGCTCACCAGGCGTATTAACGCCCTTACCGAGCACTGCAAGCAATTCAAAAAGGATAAATCAAGCCAGAGGGGCCTTTTAATCCTTGTAGGCCAGCGCCGCCGTATGCTCAAGTACATACAGCGCACCAATCTTGAAGGCTACAGGTCCATCATCAAGGAGCTTGGCCTCCGCAAATAAGCGCTTGCCAGGCAGCCCTGCCGGTTGTCCCGCAAGTCCAATACGTCAAACATAAAGGTAAACATGATACAAAGAGTTTCATATCAAATAGCCGGCGAGGAACTTATTCTCGAAACCGGCAGAATGGCGAAACAGGCCAACGGTTCAGTATTCGCCCAATACGCGGGGTCCGCGGTTATCGCCACGGCCTGCGCTTCGGCTTCATCGGTGGAGGGTCTTGATTATGTGCCGCTCACCCTTGATTATAACGAAAAATACTATGCCGCGGGCAAAATACCCGGCGGTTTTATCAAAAGGGAAAGCAGGCCCAAGGACAAGGAAATCCTTGTTTCCCGGCTCATAGACCGGCCCATGCGTCCTCTTTTCAACAAGGAATTCGGCAGGGAAATACAGGTCGTGCCTACCACCGTATCTACCGATATGGTTAATCCCCCTGACATCCTCGCCATCATCGCGTCTTCCGCGGCGGTGCATATTTCCGACATACCCTTTAACGGCCCCATAGCGGGAGTACGGGTCTGCGCGGTCGGCGATGAACTCATTGTCAACCCCACCTATGACCAGATTGAAAAGTCGCGGCTTGAGATAGTCGTGGCCGGAACCAAAGACGGCATCACCATGGTGGAAGGCGGCGCCTCGGAAGTGGGCGAGGAGCTCATGATACAGGCCCTGGAAAAAGCTCACCAGGTGATCGGGGAACTCTGCGATCTCCAGGAAAAACTTAAGGAGCTTGCCGGTAAGCCAAAACTTCCCCTTGCAGAATCCAGTGTGGTTCTGGAAAACAGGGACGCCATACGGAACGCCGCCTACAGCCGCCTTGAAGAGGCCTGCTTTGCCGGAGGAAAACAGGAACGCTACACGGCCATACAGGCTGTCAAAGACGGCCTGGCTTCACAATACGCGGGGCAGCTTGACTGCGAAATCCAGAAGAAACTTTTCAACACCCTCTTTGACGACATGGAATACGAAATACTCCGTTCTTCAATACTTGATAAGGGAAAGCGGGTAGACGGAAGGGGCCTTGAGGATATACGGGACATAAGCTGCGAAATCGGTGTGCTCAAACGGACCCACGGGTCGGCGCTCTTTACCCGGGGCGAAACCCAGGCCCTGGTTGTTACCACCCTGGGAACGGTTTTTGACGAACAGATTTTTGACGATATTGAAGGGGACAAACGGGAGAATTTTCTGCTCCACTATAACTTCCCGCCCTATTCGGTAGGCGAAGTGGGACGCATGGGAACGGGCCGCAGGGAGATAGGCCACGGCAATCTTGCCCGCCGTTCCCTTGAAGCCATGGTGCCCAGCAAGGCCGAGTTCCCCTATACCGTGCGTGTCGTGTCCGAAGTCCTGGAATCCAACGGTTCCTCGTCAATGGCTTCGGTCTGCGGCGGAACCCTTTCCATGCTCCATGCCGGCGTACCCATGAAGAAGCCTGTGGCGGGTATAGCCATGGGGCTCATCACCGAAGGTTCAGGCAAACCGGGAGAACGTTACGCGGTACTTTCTGACATACTCGGCGAGGAAGACCACCTTGGCGATATGGACTTCAAGGTCGCGGGCACGGCCGACGGCATCACCGGCTTTCAGATGGACATAAAGATAGCCGGGGTAAGCCCCGAAATCATGAAGAACGCCCTTGACCAGGCAAAACGGGGAAGGCTTCATATACTTTCCATCATGAACAAAACCATAAGCCAGCCGGCCGGAAAAATCAGCGACTTTGCCCCCAAGATCGTGGTCCTCAAGATTGAAGTGGACAAGATAGGCGCCCTTATAGGCCCCGGCGGCAAGAATATCAAGGCCCTCTGCGAACAGTACAGCGTTACCATCAATACCGAAAACGACGGAACCGTAACCATCTACGGCAAAAACGCCCAAAGCGCCGAGGACGCCAAGGTCGCGGTAACCGGCATAGTTTCCGATCCCGAAACCGGCCGCGTCTATGAGGGCACGGTAAAGCGCATCATGGATTTCGGCGCCTTTGTGGAGATACTTCCCGGCAAGGAAGGGCTTGTGCATATTTCAAAGCTCTCAAGACAGCGGGTGTCCAGCGTCAACGATGTTCTTAAAGAAGGCCAGGTCATTCCGGTCAAGCTCATGGAAATTGACAAGATGGGAAGGCTCAACCTTTCCTATGTTGACGCCCTTGAGGCTAACCAGGAAGGAAGGAGATGACTTGTCCGTGGATTCTCCTGAGGTACTGATCAAAAGGCTCGATCCCCGGGCCCGGCTTCCTTCATACGAAAGTGAAGGGGCCGCGGGGGCCGACATCAGGGCCTGTCTTGAAAGCCCCCTGACCCTCGTTCCGGGCGGGAGGGGCAAAGTACCTACCGGCTTTGCCGTGGCCATACCCGCCGGTTTTGAGGCCCAGGTGCGGCCCCGTTCCGGCCTGGCCGCGCAGAACGGCGTTACCGTACTCAACAGCCCCGGTACCATAGACGCGGACTACCGGGGCGAGGTCCAGGTCATACTGATTAACCACGGCGGTGAACCCTTCATCATAAAACACGGCGACCGCATAGCCCAGCTTGTATTTTCGAGAGTCAACACCATGTCCTTTTCGGAAGTCTCGTCCCTGCCGGAGAGTTTTCGGGGTACTGGCGGTTTCGGTTCTACCGGTGTATAGTTGGGGAGTATGGGAACAAGCCGCTCCTTATCGCCCATTATAATCAGGCATATCGCTCTTGAGGCCCTCTTTTCTTTTCTTGTGGCCTTTCTTTTTTTCTTTTTTATTTTTTTTGTGAACCAACTGCTTCTCATGGTTCAGGAAATACTTACCAAACATGTGCCCCTGTACCAGGTTGCCCTGCTCCTCTTCTATTCCCTTCCTTCGGTCATAGCCATGGCCGCCCCCTTCGGCGCCCTCCTTGGCGTGGTGATGACCATAGGGCGGCTCAGTTCGGATAACGAGATACTGGTCATGCTCTCGTCGGGGCTTTCGTATAAAAACATTTTTCTTCCCGCCCTTGGTGTCGGGGTTCTTGTAACTTTGATTTCTTTTTTCGCCAATGACGTGCTGCTTCCGGCGGGGACAGTGCAGTTCTCAAGGCTGTACCGGCGCATACTGTTTTCAACGCCGGCGCTGGAACTGGAATCAAATTCGGTAAAGCGTTTCAGGAATACCATACTGGTTACCGGGGCCGTACAGGGCAAGAGCATAGACAATATGCTGATTTTTGACCGTACCGGCGAAGGGGAACGGCGGGTCATCATGGCGAGGAGGGCCGAACTTACCGATTCGGGGACCACGAGGCTCAGTCTCGACCTCCATGACAGTTTTGTCCAGTCCTCAAAAGAAACCGTCCGTGATGACTATGACTATTCCTCGGCCTCCTTTCTCCGCTATTCGGTAAACCAGAACGACCTGTGGCAGAGCAATTCCGCCATAGGGCCCAGGGAGATGAGTTCCACCGATGTACGCCGCGAAATCAGGGAAAAGGAACGTACCCTTGATTCCCAGATAGAAGACATACGCCTCAGGACAACAAGCGCCTCCCTTGCCCTGGAACGCACGCTCCGTACCGGCCCTTCCCATCCTGACTGGAACCGCCGCCTGACGCAGCGGGACGAACTTGCGCGGGAGCTGGGGAACATCAGGGACCGCCGTAAGGACAGAAACCTGCTCATCTACAGGCTTGAGTACTACAAAAAATTTTCCATACCGGCGGGCGCGTTCTGCCTTGCCTTTCTTTCCATACCGCTGGGGCTTTTCGCCAAAAGGAGCGGGCAGGTCGTGGGCCTCCTCTTCGGCCTTCTTAGCTCGGTACTCTACTGGGCCCTGCTTCTCGGCGGCCAGACCATGGGGGTGCGCCTGGGGTATTCTCCTTTCTGGTCCATGTGGTTACCCAACGCCCTTGCCCTTGTTGCCGGCGGCGTGCTCTGCCTTATAAAGGCGCGCCAATGATACTGGGCCGCTATCTTCTGCGCCAGTTTATCCCTGTTTTTATTATGGCATCGGGGATGTTTGTGGTTCTCATACTGCTCATTGATCTTTTCGCCAATCTTCCCCGCTACCTTACCAATGACGCCGCCCTGGCCCAGATTTTTCCGGTGAGTGTCTATTATCTTCCCAAGGCCTTTGCCTATTCCGTACCCATATCCCTTCTTTTTGCCGCGGCCCATACCCTGGGAGAACTCTACGCGCGGAACGAACTAACGTCGATCTTCTGCGCCGGAATTCCCTTTTACCGTTTCTGCGTTCCGCTTTTCTGCGCCGGAATCGTCGCGGCCTTTTTTTCTTTTTTCTTTGAGGACCGCGTGGTGATTCCCACGATAAAAATAAAAAACGAACTCAGCCGCGCCCTCATGGGCCAGAGTTTTCCTTCCGATGATTCAGATATTGTAATTAAAACCAACGGAGGAAAAACCCTGTACTCGGTGGATTACTATGACGATGTGCGTAAAGCCCTGAGCGGCATAAGCATAGTGGAACAGGACGAAAAGGGAAAGCTGCTTTCCCTTGTGCGTTCCCCCCAGGCCGAATGGACAGGCGATCACTGGCTCTTTTTCAATCCTATTGAATACCGCTGGGAAGGCAATCTCCTGCGTTCCCTTCCCTTTACCGATACCGAAAAGTACAACGAAAACCCCGACGCCTTTAGAAGGGGGGCCGTCATGGTTGAGGAACTAAAGGCAAAGGACGCCGCGCTGCTTGTCGCGGACCTCAAGGCCGCGGGACTGCCCTTTGCCGAAGCCCAGGCGTCCTACTATCACCGCTTTTCTTTTTCAGCGGTCTCCCTGGTGGTGATAATCCTCTCGGCCGCCATGGGGGGAAGATTCAAAAAGAACATACTCCTTATGAGTCTTTTGACCAGCCTTATTTCCGCCGTGGTATTTTATGTCATCGAGATGGTAACCATGGCTATGGCAAGAACAGGCTATTTACCCGCCCTGCTCGGGGCCTGGTTTCCGGTGCTGGGTTTTATACTCTTAGGGATGCTCCTCCTCAGGAGCGTGCGGACCTGATGACCGGACCCATATTCACCGTAAAGCACCAGTGCCCGTCCTCAGGCGCCCGCACCGGAGAACTGCGCCTGGGGCGGGGAAACGTCGCTACGCCGGTCTTTATGCCCGTGGGGACCAACGGAACCGTCAAGGCCCTTGCCAATGAGGACCTCAGGGAAATAGGCTTCGAGATAATTCTTTCCAATACCTATCACCTGTATCTCAGGCCGGGAACCGCTGTTATGGAAAAAGCCGGGGGGCTTCACCGCTTTATGAACTGGGACCGGAACATACTGACCGACTCGGGGGGCTTTCAGATTTTTTCGCTGGCCCAGTTCCGCAAGATCACCCCTGAGGGGGTACAATTCCGCTCCCACATAGACGGCTCCGGCCATATGCTCAGTCCCGAATCCGTGGTGGAGATACAGCGCATCCTGGGAAGCGATATACAGATGCAGCTTGATGTCTGTACGCCCTGGGGGACCGAAAAAAAGAAGGTGAGAGAGGCCCTTGCTATTACCAGTTCCTGGCTTGAAAGGGCAAAAAAGGCCTGGGACAGAACCAGGGAAGGGGGATACCGGGGAGAACTCTTCGCCATACTCCAGGGGAATTTTTACAGGGATTTGCGGGAAGAAAGCGCCACCGCTCTGGTGGGGGCCGATACCCCAGGCGTTGCCATAGGAGGACTCTCGGTAGGGGAACCCGCTGAGGTTTTCAGGGAATTCCTTGCTTTTTCGGCCTCTCTTCTTCCCATCGAAAAACCCCGCTATGTTATGGGCATAGGCACCCCGGAATATATACTGGAAGCGATTGAACAGGGCATAGATATGTTCGACTGTGTTTTTCCCACACGGACAGGGAGAAACGGCCGCGTCTTTACCCATAAGGGGCCCTTTGCCCTTAAAAAGGCCGAGAACACCTTTGATATGGGCCCCATAGATACGGAATGCGGCTGCAAAGTCTGCCGCCTGTACAGCCGCTCTTATTTACGGCATCTTTTTAAGACCAGGGAGATACTTTGTTCCATGCTCGCAAGCTACCACAACCTTTACTTCCTCCACGACCTGGTAAAGAAAGCCGGGGAAGCGATAAACAGGGACCGCTTCGCGGATTTCAAAAAGGAATTTCTTTCCCGCTATGAGGAGGGACATGAATGAAAAAATGGGAAAACCTCAAGGTTTTGTTTTGTTTTTGCGCGCTGCTTTCTGTTTCCGGCCTCAGCGCCGATGAGATTACCCAGCCTTCTATCGAAGAACAGCGCCGGGACATTCTTAACTACGGAACCGAAAACGAAATCGCTGAACTTATACGGACCCTGCGCGCTGAAAACAGCGATGCCCTTGACAGCGAGATTATGGCGACGGCATCAGGCATAAAAAACGGCCGCATACTTTCGGGCATCTTTGGCTTTTTCGCCAACAGGGACAAAGGCGGCCTTGAGGAAAGGGCCAGGGAAGTTCTTGAATATTGGGATGAACAGGTGCCCGAAGCGGTGCGGGCCGCCCTTGAATATCTGGGACAGCTCCGGGATACAGGGGCTGTTGACAGGATTATGACCCTTATTGACGAAGGGGACGCCCGTTATACGAACAGCGCCGTGCGGGCGCTGGGCAGGGCAGGGGCCCCCCTTAAAGACCAGGACAGAAACGAGTCCGACCTCATAGCCGGGTATCTCATCGCTTATTTTGAAGACAAGTTTCCCGGCGAGGACACGGCCAGGGAAATCATCACCGCCCTGGGCAGCCTTGAAAATCCCCTCGCCGTGGCCTTTCTCAACAGCATAGCGGGTAACAGCGACGAAAGACCCGCCCGCCGCATGGCGGCCATTCAGGCGCTGTCCAGAATAGGCGACCGTGAGGGGCTCGGCGCGGTGCTTGAAGCCCTCAACTCGCCTGACCCCAACCTGCGGTCCACCGCTGTCGCCGCCCTGGGTCCCTTTAGCGGCAGGGAAGTGGACCAGGCCATACTGGAGGCTTTCCGGGACACCTATTACCGGAGCCGCATAGGGGCCGCCCAGGCCGCGGCGGAACGGAAAATGGAAGAAGCCATACCCTACCTGAGATACCGGGCGGAGCGGGACGAAGTCGCGGCGGTCAAGGACGAGGCCATAAAAGCCCTGGGCGCCATGGACAGAAACGATGCCTACCAAATCGTCGCCTCCCTCTTTTTTGAAAGGAAAAACACGGACCGCGTACGCGTTGTAGCCGGGGAAGTGCTCATCAACAACAGGGCCGGGGAATACGCGGAGCGTTTTATCGCCGAACTTGACGAGGCCAGGGAAAAAAACCAGACAGCCCTGTACAGCCAGTTCTGCCGCATCATAGCCCAGGCGGAAACAGACAAGGTAGAGCCCCTCGCGCTGCGCTTTTTTTCTACCGGGGGTGTGGTGGAAAAAGCCTATGCCATAGACATGGTATACAGAAACAATCTTATGGGCCTCATTGACCATGTCAGGGCGCTTGCCGGTGAAGGCAGCTCCCTTTCCCGGAAGGCCAGGGACACCCTGCGGAGAATGGGCGTCCCGTTTGACGAAGGAACCACATGAAACGCTTGAGTTTTTTTCTGCTTTTGATTATGTGGGGAAACGTACAGGTTTTCCCGGATGACGGTGATGTT
Organism: Spirochaetaceae bacterium; assembly: GCA_031265635.1. Classification (GTDB taxonomy): domain Bacteria; phylum Spirochaetota; class Spirochaetia; order Treponematales; family Breznakiellaceae; genus JAIRTD01. The sequence continues at coordinate 1,246 of JAISCK010000103.1, read as the reverse complement.
GTCCCGCCTGACGGAGGCCCCTCCCGGGGGCCGCTTGTCCGCGCCGCTCTGGCAACCAGCGAGGCGGTATTGAGCAATGCCGTCCTCTTTTTGGGAATTACCCTTGCCGGGACGAGCTTTTCGTCTGTCTCGCCCGATACCATCAGGGGGAACTTTTCTTTTTCCGCATGGCGCTGGGAAGAGACGGACCGCTTTCATATCAACCAGGCAGGCCATCCGTATCAGGGTTCCATTTATTTTATATCGGGACGGACCAACGGCTTTACGTTTTATCAATCCCTTGCTTTTGCCGCTTTGGGCAGTTTTACCTGGGAAACTTTTTTTGAGAGCGCGAGGCCCTCCCTCAATGATTTTGTAACAACGACCATAGGCGGCGCTTCGTTAGGCGAAATGGCGCACCGCATCTATCTGGAATTTAACCGGCCCCGCGTACTTGCCGTGGCCAGTACTACCCTTTTAAGCCCCATGGACCGTTTTCAGGACCTGGTGGTAAACCGCTATCAAAGCCGGGACAGCGGCCATGTCCCGTATCTTTCCTTTAGCAGCGATTTTGGGTATACCAGCGGGGGTTTTTACAGCAACGGAAACCGCAAGGACAGGTGGAGCATGCCGGGCTACGGCATGGCAACCAGCCTTGTGTACGGAAACCCCTTCGGCAATCCCGTCTCCGTTCCCTTTGAACATTTTGAAGTAAGTTTTGACTTTCACGGCTTTCTGCCTGAATGGTACAACGCGAATATTATTTCCGACGCATACCTTTTTTCCTTTAACGCGCTGACAGGCGACAGGGTAAAGGCAAGTTCCGGCTTGAGCCTGCATTTTGACTTCTTCAACACCAGCAATGATTTTAAGGACAATCTCGGATATTCAAATTTGAATATATCCGCGAACTCCCTCGACTGGACCTTTAAGCTGCGCTATATTGTTTCCCGGTCCCTGGTTCTCGACGTAAAAACCCACCTGGGCTGGCTTGCCTGGGGAAACGGAAATTATCCTTCGTATAACGGTCCCGATGATGTTTACATTGATTATGCCACAGGCGGCAACGCGAAAACCTTCCTGACCTTAAACCACGCCTCTTTGGGCAGGATTGACGCGGGCTTTATTTTTTATCTCATGCGGACAATTCCCTCCCTCGCGCAAAAAGCCGAAGGCTGGACCAGTTTTTATTACGCCCAGCTTTCGTATTCCTATCCGCTTACCCCAACCTTCTCCATCGGGATCAAAGACACCCTTATGTCCCTGA
>JAISCK010000016.1 GCA_031265635.1 Spirochaetaceae bacterium | reverse complement strand
AAGGAACTTATTGCCCTTGCCATGCAGTTGGACGACACCCTGGTGCCCATGGGCTATAAAATAAGGATAAATGACTACCTCGGCCAGATCAGGATCGAACCCGGCCCGCGCCGTTCCGCGGCTCCGGCCAGGGCCGCGACGCCGGTCCCCGCGACGCCAATTCCCGCAGCGCCGGCTCCCGCAGCGCCGAAATCCGAAACCCCAGGACAAGCCCGGTGAAGAATGGCGAAAAAAATCTCCGGACAGGCATCATCTTTCTGCCTGTTCCCGATACATTAAGACAACCCGGCGCGGGGCACAATGACACTGAACTTCACCATGACCATCACGGGCAGGTCCCGGATTTTGCCATAGACCCCGATATACCCATACCGGTGGAAATTTCCGCGCCAAGTGAAAGCCCCAGACGCTTTGACCCTGAAGATCTCTCCTGGGAGATGATACTTTCGGGCATGCTGAAAATACTTTCCCTGCCCCCTGACGCCGGGTGCGAGTTTGAGACGCCTGACACGGCGAATATTCCCCATGAAAAGGCAAGGCTGCTTCCCGCGCGTTTCGCTGACATACAGGCTTCGTGGTTCCCCTATTACCGCCGTTTTGTTCTTGCCCTGAGACCGGGCATACTGGGAGAATTTACCGAGGCCGCCATACTCAAGGCAAGAAACGGCGATTATGATACGGCGCTGGAAATCCTGGCCGCCCTGGGAGGACTTTCCCCCCGTTCCCCGGCAGTGCTGCTTAACACGGCCCTGGTTCTTGAGGACAGGGCCGAGGCCCTGGAAAGGAGCGGCAGGGAGCGGGAAGCCGAAGAAGAAAACAAGCGGGCCCTTGAAGCCTATTCCCAGGTCCTGGCTCTTGAACCGCCCCTTCCCGGAGGACTCTTTAACGCCGGATTTTTCTTTATGAAAACACGGAATTTCCAAAAGGCAAAAGAATGTTTTTCGGTCTATATTCCCCTTGCCGATGACAACGAAAAGAAAGAACAGGCCCGGTCCCTGGTCAGGGAAATCCGCTCGCAAAACCTTGACGACGCCATTTTCCGGGAAGCCTGCGAACTCATACGAAGCGGACGGGAGAACGAAGGCATACAAAAAGCAAGGAATTTTCTTGAACGCCACAGCGAAGTCTGGAACGGCTGGTTTACCCTGGGCTGGGGTCTCCGCCGCCTTGAGCGCTGGTCCGGCGGAGAAGCCGCCTTCCGCAAGGCCCTGGAACTCGGCGGGGACAATGCCGATACCAGGAACGAGCTTGCCATCTGCCTCATGGAGCAGGGCAGGCTCACGGAAGCCCGCAAAGAACTTGAAGGGGCCCTGAGAAAGGACAGCGAGAATATAAAAATAATTTCCAACCTGGGCATACTCGCCCTGAAAAGCGGCAGTAAAGACGAGGCGGACGCCTTTTTCAGAACCGTCCTCGAACTGGAACCGGAAGACCCGGTGGCCCGCAGATACCTCTAAAGCCCGCCTGCTACGAATCAGGCAGGGCCAGGGCAAGAACCTCCTCAAAGCGTTCCACAGGGTGGAACTCAAGGCCCTTCTTCACATGATCGGGGATTTCGTCAAGATCGCGGAGATTTTGTTTGGGGATGATAATATGCCGCGCCTTGTTCCGCCTGGCCGCTACGGTCTTTTCTTTAAGGCCCCCTATGGGCAGCACCTGGCCGGTAAGGGAAAGTTCGCCGGTCATCACCATACGGTCGGTGATGACCCTGTTCCTCATAAGAGAAAGAAGGGCCACCGCCATGGTTATACCCGCCGACGGCCCGTCCTTGGGCGTAGCGCCTTCGGGAATGTGGAGGTGTATATGGTTCTTCTCAAACCACTCGCCGGGAACGCCGTATTTTTCGGCGGCCATCTTGTGGGCCACGGTCATGGCTATGGTGGCGGATTCTTTCATCGTGTCGCCCATCTTGCCGGTAAGGGTGAGCCCTTCTTTGCCGGGAAGCGAGATGGCTTCTATTACCAGAGTGTCGCCGCCCATGCTGGTCCAGGCAAGGCCCACCGACATGCCGGGCCGCTCTGCCCTCTTTATCACGTCTTCGGAAAACACCGGCTTGCCGAGGTATTTTTCGATTTGCCGTTTATCCAGGGCGAATTTCTCCGCCCTGCCTGACACTCCGGCGGCTGATGCCCCGGCCACCGGCGCGCCTGATGTCTCCGCCGCTTTTCCGGTGTCAGGGGCGCCGTCTGTCTTAACCTGGGCACCATCCGCGGCCCGGCCAGCCTTCGTCCGGCCTTTCCCGGCGCCGCCCGCGGCCTGGGGGGCGTCCGCGGACTCGTCTTTTTCAACAATGATTTTGGCGAGCTTGCGGTGTATCTTGTCCAGATTCTTTTCAAAATTGCGTACTCCGGCCTCGCGGGCATAACCGTTTGCGATGTGGATGAGGCTTTCCCTGGAATACTTTACCTGGTTCTTTTTCAGGCCGTTCTTCAAAAGACTCTTGGGAATAAGATAGCGCCGGGCGATTTCGAGTTTCTCGGTATCAATATAACCGGGAAGCTGAATCAGTTCCATGCGGTCAAGGAGGGGCGAGGGAATTGTTTCAAGGGTATTGGCGGTAACAATAAAGAACACATGGGATATGTCAAAGGGAAGGTCGAGGTAATGGTCGCGGAAACTGTTGTTCTGTTCGGGGTCCAGAACCTCAAGGAGGGCGCTTGAGGGGTCGCCCTGATAGCTCTGCCCCATCTTGTCTATCTCGTCTATCATGAATACCGGGTCCTTGGTCTTGACTATCTTGAGGCCCTGGATGATTTTTCCCGGCATGGCGCCGATATAGGTCCGCCGGTGCCCCTTGATTTCAGCCTCATCCCTCATGCCGCCCACCGAAAAGCGGAAAAATTCTTTGCCCAGGGCCCTTGCTATGGATTTGCCCACAGAGGTCTTGCCGACACCCGGAGGACCGGCAAGGCAGATTATCGACCCCTTGGAATCATTTCTCAGTTTGCGCACCGCAAGATATTCCACAATGCGGGTCTTTACATCCTTGAGCCCGTAGTGGTCGTCTTCAAGAATCTTCTGGGCCCTGGCCAGATCAAAGATTTCGGAAACCGTCTCTTTCCAGGGCAGGCTGACTATCCAGTCAAGGTAGTTCCTTGTAACGATGAATTCACTCGAATTGGGGTCCATGAGGCTGAATTTCTCCAGTTCCTGATCCACAGTCTCCTTGATTTCCCCTGAAAAAGCAAAGGCGTCCAGCTTGTCCTTGAAACGCTGGTACTCGGAACTCTTCGCGTCGGCGACCATGCCCAGCTCGGTTTTGATGGCCTTGAGTTCTTCCTTGAGAAAATAATCCCGCTGGGATTTTTCGATTTTCTCGTTGATTTCTTTTTGAATACGCTTCTGTATGCGGAGCAGTTCCTGTTCCTTCTTGATGAAGACCAGCACCTGCTCCATGCGTTTGCGGACATTGAGGATTTCCAGTATCTTCTGCTGTTCGGCCTTGTCAATGTTGAGTATGCTGGCAATAAAATCGGCAATCTTCCCCGGATGGTCAATATTGATCATGTTGAGCCGCATTTCTTCGGAAAAGAGAGGGTTATTCTCCGATATCTGCTTCATCTCGCTGATCAGGGCCCTGGTCAGGGCCTTGACCTCGTTGGTATCATCCCCCTCCTCCTCAAGGTACTCCACCACGGCCAGTATGGGATTGGAGGCGCTCAGGGTCTTTTTTACCTTGAAACGCTTGAGGGTGGAGATGAAGATATTTACCCCGCCGTCGGGAAGATTTATCTTTTTGACTATTTTGGCTGCTGTCCCGACCCTGTAGAGGTCGTCAATGGCGGGATTCTCGTTTTCGTTTATCTGCATCACCAGGCCGATGATCCCGTCGCCCGAAACCGCATCGTCAATGATCTTAACATCATTGGGATTCCCTATCATGATGGGGGTAAAGATACCCGGAAATATGGGCCGCCCCATAAGGGCCACCAGGGGCAGCTTATTGGGTAAAAGCTGGTCTATAGGGATAACGCTTTGCTCAGACATGGTATCGTCCTTATATTTTTTGAAGGAAAAGGCTGTTTCAAAAGGTCAATTTTTGAAGCAGCAACCCTGAATGTAATGAAATTGAACCTTTTTAACCGGCTCTTATTCAATATCGTAAAAAACAGGGCAAAAAGCAAGCGCGGACCGGGGCGCTAACGGAACTACTTTTGAAATCGCGGCCTTAGATTGGCGGGAAAGACTTCAATATTTGGCGACTATTTTCATAACCGCGGCGCGCACCTTCTCCGCTATTTCCTGTTTTTGTACCGGCGTAAGCACCCGCTCGCCGGTATCGGCGGCAGAGGCGATGTTCTGGAATAGATGGTAAGATTCAATATTCAGGGCCGCGGCTATTTTTTCTATCATATCAAGGGAAGGGAATTTCTTGCCCACTTCTATCTCGGCGATATAGGTCTGCGAAGAATCGCATAGACTGGCAAGCTGTAACTGAGAAATTTTTCGCTGTTTTCGGTAGTCTTTCAGATTAGCGATAAAGAGTTCCTGAATCCTCATAAAACCTACCTGTTAGCATATTGTAATTGCATGGAAAAGACATTGACAATTTACTAATAGCGTGTATATTATTAATAACATGTTTATAGCGTATTATTTGCGCAATAAGGAGGACCTATGAAGAGAAGAATAAGCGCCGCACTGCTGGCACTGGCCTGTTTTGTATGTGCCTGTACAGGAACCCCAAAAACAGGCGGCGTTTCCTACAGAGCGGCGGCCCAGGGTTTTGGCGGCGATATCAGCGTCGTTGTTACTGTTGAAGGCGGCAGAATCGTCTCCGTTATCGCGGAAGGCCCAGGCGAAACAAGCGGAGTAGGCGCTGTTGCGGTCAGTACGCTTCCCGGCCGTATTGTAGAAAACCAAAGTCTCGCTGTAGATACCATAAGCGGCGCGACCATAAGCAGCACAGCGCTTTTAAGCGCCGTTGAGAACTGCCTGATACAGGCCGGCCTTGACCCCGCCAAATTCAAAGGCAAAGCCACAGCTTCCCAGGGCCGGAGAACTTTCAGCGCCGATGTGGTTGTTGTTGGAACCGGTATCAGCGGCATGTCGGCCATTGTCAGCGCGGCCCAAAACGGGGCAAAAGTAGTGGCCCTTGAAAAACAAAGCATCGCCGGAGGCAGCGCCAAATTCTCCCTTGGTTCCTTTATGGTTGCTGAAGTTGAAGAGAACCGGCAATACCATGTACCCTGGCTCCAGGAAGGAGATACCCTGACCGCGGCACTGGAACGCTGGAGAAATTTCCAGTCCCGAAGTCAAAAACCTTCACAGTACCCTGATTATGAACGGGTAAAATTCCATTTTATACAATCTATGTTTACGACCAACTGGATTCAGCAGTTGGGAGTTTCCTTTATCCCCTATACCAAGATTGACAGTTTTGGCATGGCAATGATCAGCATTGACGCACCTGGTGATGAAACCCAACTCAGGGCGGGCAGGTTTATGAGCTTTATGAAAAACATGGCGGAAGGCATGGGCGTACAGTTTATCATGGAGGCTCCGGCTTACCAAATAATTGTAGAAAACGGCAATGTCGCCGGTGTACGCGCCCGCTCTCCCCAGGGAGAAGTCGAGGTCCGCGCCCCCAAGGTCATCCTTGCCACCGGCAGCTATTCAGTCAACTACGATATGGTAAAGCAGACCATCCCGGACATGTACGCCTTTTACAGTACCGGCGCCATAAGCAATGTAGGAGAGGGGATACAGATGGCCCTTGATATAGGCGCCGTCCTGTACGAAGATCCCTTTGTCCTTCCCGCGTGGCCCTGCCCTGCCAAGGAATTTATTGACATGAACCCCCAGGCTCTGGTGTTCATGCATGAAAGCAGCCCCATAAAAAATGTTTCGGAGTCAAGTTATTACCGCCTCATGGTTGACAGAAACGCGCAGCGCTTTCAGAACGAAGGAGGCCATTACGCGTATCAGGTACTCAATATGGTTTACAACAGGCAGTACCCCTACTGGGTACTCTACGACAACCTGAGTCCCCAGGTAGCGGCCATTGCCGAATCAGGGATTCCCAGCGGCAAGGTTGTAAAGGGAAACACCATACGTGAAGCCGCCCAAAACGCAGGACTTGACACGGCTGTTTTTGAAGCCACCGTTGCCAGGTACAGACAGATGGTTCAACAGGGTGAGGATACAGATTTTCAAAAAGACCCTCAATTCCTCAAGGCGCTTGGCAATTCAGGACCCTTCTATCTTATTGAGACCATACCCGCCGGTACTGATATCCTGGGAGGCGTCAAGACCAACTACGATCAACAGGTGTTACGCGACAACGGCAGTGTGATTGAGGGTCTCTACGCCGTAGGTTCCATGTCCAACAGGCCGTACTACAACCAATATTACTTTAGCGGTTCCGCTCTTACCTTCGCCGCGACAGGGGGACGTATCGCCGGGGCCCACGCGGCCCGGAAATGAGCTTCCCTGTTTGAGGGTAACGGAAGCATTGCCGCATCAGCGGCAATGCTTTTGAAATCGCGGCCTTAGATTGGCGGGAAAGACTTCAATTCCGCCCGCATTCTGGCGCTGGCCGCGTGGCCCCTGAGTCCTTCGGCGCGGGCTATGATTTCGGCGGCCCTGCGTACCGCTTCGGAGTCTCCGGAGGCCCTGAGCGTGGTGGGGGTCTTGAGGAAATGGCGTACCGAG
>JAISCK010000002.1 GCA_031265635.1 Spirochaetaceae bacterium | reverse complement strand
CGGTTCCTTTACCGGAAGCCTTTGCGCGCGTCTTTGCCAAAACAGCTTTTTTCCCGGCGGGCTTTTGTTTCTTTTTTCCGGGCATGCTTTCCTGGGCCCATTCATACAGTATCTCTTTGAGGCCGTCGTCCATGAACTTGAGGCTCTTGTTGCAGACAGGGCAGAGGAAGCGGCTGTTTTCGTCGAGGTGTTCCTTGGCGCAGCCTATGCAGTAGGTTCTTCCGCAGGAAGGGCAGGTTCCGGCGGGGAATTCGTCCGGGGGTTCGGTGTAGATGCGCAGCGGCGGGACGGGCTTGGGGTTTTTGAACACCCGCCAGGTCCGGTCGCAGGAGGCGCAGTGTACCAGACGGGTCAGGGCGTTTTCAAGTTTCGCATTGAGTTCATGGTACTGATTCTCCGGTTCCCCGTCCAGAACCAGTTCATCAAGATCATCGAGAACCCCCTCAAGTTCATCCCAGCGGAATGAATTGGCGTAAATCCAGCCGAGGGAGATCAGCGCCTGGGGGCTTGTCCTGTCCAGCTCCCTGGCAGAGCTGAGGGCGGTCTCGGCGCGGGCGTATTCCCCTTTTTTGGAGGCCACGTAGGCGATGAGTTCAAGTATCTGAACCGAAGGATGTATGCTGTGTGCGTGAATCAGGGCATCATCGGCCTCACCGTACTGGCCGAGTTCAATGAGGCAGGACGCCCGGTTGCAGAGGTATTCGGTATTGCGCGGCGCTATGGAAAGGGCCTGCCTGTAGGCTTCGTCGGCTTCAGCATAACGGTGTTCGCGGACAAGAAGATTTCCCGCGCAGTTGGCGAGAACGCCGCCGGTATCGCAGTCTTTTCCCGCGTTGAGTATTTCAAGGGCCCTGTCCAGGGAACCGCACAGATAGGCGTTGACAGCCCGGTTCTCTATGACCGCGGGCGTTTCTCCCAGGTACTTTGCCGCCGTATCCAGATGAAGCCGCGCCGCTTCGAGGTCTCCCTGGCTCAGGGCAATCTGTCCGGCAAGGTTGGCAATCCAGCCGTCTTCGGGGCTGAATTTCAGCGCGGCGCTAAGGTCCTTTATAAGCGCCGGATCACGGGGATCGCCGTCAAGGAGAAAACGGTTTTCAGCCAGTTTGAAGTGAAAAAGCCCGTATTCAGGTTCAAGAGCGGCGGCCCTTTCAAGATAGGCCAGCGCTTCGCGGCGCTTTTCCTGCCGGACAAGAAGAAGGCCCTGGAGAAATATCACCGCCGCGTCGGTTTCATGCTGTCCGCCCTGTTTCTTCCTGAGTACTTCGGCAAGATTGAGTTCCTCTCCGGCCTGTTCCCAGTCCTCAATGCCAAAGGCCCATTTCCCGGCGAGAGCATGGGCTTCCCAACTGTTGGAATCAAGGGAAAGCAGCCTGGGTATGACGGAACCGAGGTCGGCGTAATTTCCCCGGTTGAGAAAGCGCCGCCCCGCGCTGAGATAGGCGGCAAACGCTTTCCTGGTTTCGCCTAATGTCTCGTAGGCATTGGCGGCGTTTTTGGCCGGAAGGCCGTCTTCGCTCTCAAGGGCCGCGGCTTCTTCATAAGCGGCGGCGGCTTTTTCATACTGCCTGGTTTCAAAATATCCGTGGCCGAGGAGGACCATAAAGGGCGCGGTGGACGCGGAAACAGGCGGCGTTCTCATCAGGGGGCCGTATGTTTCGTCCAGGGCCATGAGTTCTTCGCGGCGTTCAGAAAGATAGAGTATTCTGGCTTTTTCCAGCACCGCCTCGCGGTACACAACGTCAGCGACATCGCCTCCCTGCGCGAGGATTTCGGCAGCGTAACTTTCGCCTTCCTCAAGCAGCCCCTGTTCAACGGCGCTTTGGGCCGCAGCGAGAAGTTCTTCCCTGCTCCTCACATACCCCGGAACTTCCCAGTTTTCCTTGAGCAGCCTGAGCATCCTGCCCGGATCGCCCATGGCGGCAAAGGTTTCGGCAAGGCGCTTTCTGCTTTCCGGGTCAGGCGGATAGTCCTGCTCCCAGGAACTGTAGGCGGCCTCGACCCGCGCCGGTCTTGATTCAACAGAAAAAGACTCAAGAACCGCCCCGGCGATTTCATCAGCGTGCATTAGCGCCGGGCTGTCCGGGCTGCCGGGACTGTCAGGGCTTTCCGGCAGGACCGGAGCGGCCTCGTAGGAAGCGCAGGCCAGGGCGACGCGGCCCGAAGGTATGGTACGGTCCTTGAGCTTGGCCGCCCAGCGGTGATTCAGGGCTACCAGTATATTGGGACCATAGGCAATGATTTTGAAGGGCAGGGAAACGCCGGAAAGAGGGGCCGCCGCAGCCTTTGCCTTCTGTTCCCCCTCCGGGAGCAGGGGAACGGGAATTTCCGTCCAGCCCGCCAGGGCTTCGGGCGTACCGTTCCGCAGCACATCCAGACGGAAATACCCCTTGGACGAACAAAGAAGGGTATAATTGGTTCTTTCATCAATCATTCTGAAAGTGATTCCCGCGGCGGCATAACCGCCCCTGGGATGCACCCTGACACTGCCTTCGAGAATCTGGTCGGCATAACGGAAACGGCCGTCCAGCGCCCAGGCAAGGCAGTTGGCCCTTTTAAGGCCCAGAACCAGCTCCCGGTCCCGCACATAACTCCGGTGGGAACTTTCATCCTTTAGTATAAAACGGTTTTGGTTCGGTTTTGAAAACCCGGCGGTCCACTGCTCCTCAACAATTTCATCGGGGTTTCTTTCCTGCCTGACAAATTTACGCAGCAGAGGAAGTTTTTTCAGCTTGTCCAGAAATCCAAACATACACGCCCAGTATAGCAAAAACAGGGCTTGTACTCCATATCCGCAGGACCGGCAAGCGGCCCCGCTCTCCGCGCCTTACCGCAGATCTATTTTGGTATCCAAAAACCTCACGGAAGTAATGTTTATGTCGGAAGGAACTTTCACCAGTATTTTATGCCTCGTCTTACCCGGCAAAATCCTGCCGAATTTTGAATACTCCCGGTTCAAAAAGAACTCCAGCACCGCTATAAGCTCCCCGGCATCCTTTGTCAAACCCGCGTCGGCGTCTTCCGGCACAATGTCATA
>JAISCK010000001.1 GCA_031265635.1 Spirochaetaceae bacterium | reverse complement strand
GAGTCCATTGATTACGCCAGTCCTTTGGGAAGGGAAGGCGGCGAGGTCTACCTTCCCGTAACAGGAAGCGAAGGCCGCCTGGTTCTGGGGGGCAGGTTCAGCGGCCTTATGGATGAATTTCGCGTTTACGGAAATTTTGCCGAAGCGCTGCTGACAAAATATCCACCGGCGGGCGGATACTTTGTCAGCGAACCGGTTAATCTCAGCGCTACAAACAGCAGTATACTGAAAATCGATCTTGCCGCCGGCCGTTTTTCTGTTGACACGAATGTCCCCGCCGGTTTTAACGCTCCGGGGTTTCCCGATCATTCGGCCCTCCACTGTTTTGTGCGCGCCGCCGATACTCCCTATCTCTGGACGGAAAGCGCTCCCGGTTCCCCCGGTTCATCATGGATTCCCTTTACTCCGGGAAGCAGCCTTGACCTCAAGGGCCGCTGGGTTCAGGTGGCGGTACGGCTTTATCCGTCGGGAGACGGGGAAACCACCCCCTATGTGGACGAGATACGGATACACTACCTTGCCGATGACGCGCCGCCGCCTCCGGCCTGGGTGCAGGTCCAGGCCCGTGACGGAGCGGTGGATATTTTCTGGCGGCCCAGCCCGGCGTCCGATACCGCCGGATATTTGGTATATTACGGTGCGAATTCCGGGGAATATTTCGGCAATGATGCTATATTAGGGGTATCGCCGGTAGACGCGGGCAGACGTACTTCCATACGCGTTGACGGCCTTGAGAACGGCAGGCTGTATTTTTTCGCCGTTGCCGCCTATGACGAAGCCGGGCATATCGGGGAATTTTCCCGGGAAACAGCGGCCCGGCCCTTGAGGATGGTTCCATGAGTCCCCTTGATTTGAAAGATGTACTGGAAAGGGCCAGGGGCGCCGCCCGCGTGGGAGACCATGAAGAAACCCGGCGGCTTCTCAAGGTCTATATAGCCCAAAAGCCCGATGACCGCGACGCCCGGCTGCTGCTCGGTTCGGCCCTGGCCAAATCGGGCAAGCTCGACGAGGCCGCCGCTGAATTTACCACCCTGGCGGCCAGGAATCCCAGGGATGTTGAAGCGCTGAATAACCTGGCGGTAATTTACCGCCGGCAGGACAAACTCCAGGATGCCCTGGCGGTGCTTCTTGACGCCATAGACATTGACCCTACGAGGGCGGAATTTCATTATAATATAGGAAATATCCACAAGCAGCTTGATAACCTCAAGGCCGCTTCCATGGCCTACGCCAAGGTTGTGGAACTCGATCCTTCTTATGTGCCCGCCTACAACAACCTGGGAACCATTTACGACAGGCTCAAAAAATGGGATCAGGCTTTCAACATGTTCCGCAAGGGCCTTACCCTGGACCGGAACAATCCTACCCTGCACTTTAATTACGGCGTAGCCCTGGAATCCACGAGCCACCTTGACGAAGCCGCCGCCGAATACCAGGCCGCTCTCCGCAGCCGTCCGGGATGGGTGGACGCGATGAACAACCTGGGAATAATTTACTTCAAGAAGGGCCAGCACTCCAGGGCCATGGATACCTTCACCAGAATTCTCAATACCGATCCCTTTAACGCCGAGGCGCGGAACAACATGGGCGTGGTTCTCGGCGACCAGGGCCGTACCAAAGACGCCATATTGCAGTTCCGCCGGGCCCTGGAGGCGGACCCCAAATATGTCAAGGCTGTCGCCAATCTTGAACATACCCTTGAGGACGCGGGCAATTTCGGCGACGCGGTGGTAGAGCTCGAAAAACTCATCAAACTTGCCCCTACCAGCGCCGATGTGAGGACCCGTTTGGGTTCCCTCTACCTCAAACTTGAACGCTATCCCGAGGCGCTTGAACAGGCAAAGCAGGCCCTTGACTGGGAACCCGAAAACATTCAGGCCCTCAGAATAGAAGGCATCGCCTGCCGCATGACCGGTGATGACGAAAAGGCAAAAGTTAATTTTGAAAAAATACTTTCCATTGATCCGGGAAATTATTCTTTTCAACTTGATCTGGCGGACATTCATTTTAAGCGGAAGGAATACAAGGAAGCCGAGGGGCGTATCAACGCTTTTCTTGCCCGTAAGCCCGACGACCGTAACGCGAAATTCCTTCTCGGAAAACTCTACACTGAAATGGGAAACAAGACCCATGCGGTCCAGATATTTGAGGAACTGGCAAAGGCCGATCCCAATGACACCGAGGCCCTTGCCGAAGCGGCCGCGCTGCACAAGAGTTCCGGCGAGATTGAAAAAGCGCTGAGAACCGCCGACAAACTGGTGAATCTTCAGGGGGCGCGGGCCACATCGGATGACCTTTCCGAACTCAATGAATCCCTGGCCTTTTACGAGAACGCCGTCAACGCCTATTCCTCTGATGTCAGGGATATGTGGGACCGCAATCTCAATCTCATACGGGCCGGTTTCAATGATGAAGCGGAAGGCGAAGGGCAGGATGATTCGTATCTATTGGGCGCTGTGGAAACGGCGGCGATGGTTGACGAAGAGACCGAGGAACTTTTTATTGAAACCAGTGAAGACAACGACGATCTGATGCCTGAGGATGAAAGCGTGGAAGAACCTGAAGAGAAGCAGGAACTTTCCCTTGACGCCCTGTCTGAAGGGCCGGTATATGAAAGCCCCGGGGGCTTTTCAGACGCGGGTAGGTCTTCTCCGTCAGGCGACGCGTCTCCTTCTTCTCCGCAAGCCGCGCCCCAGGACACAGTTCCTCCGCAGTCCGCGCCGCAGGGTCCGCCCCCTCCGCAAGCCGCGCCTCAGGACACGCCTCTCCCTCAGTCTCCGCCGCAAAACGCCGCGCCGCCTGAATATCCGCCGCCCCGTTATCCCCCGCCGCCAAAGTACCCGTCTCCTGAGTACCCGCCGCCGCCTAAATATCCGCCGCCTGAGACACAGGGCGGGAAACCCGGCATTGACTCAGGTCCTGATAAAGCCCTTCCCGAAGAAGCAGTGCCCGCCGAAGAGGCCATGCCCCGGGAAACCGCGCCTGAACCGCCGGAAGAGGCCGCGCCTCCCGAAAAAACCGCCGCGCCTCCCGAAAAAACCGCCGCGCCTCCCGAAGAAACCGCCGCGCCTGAGTCGCCGGAAGAGGCCGCGCCTCCCGAAGAAATCGCCGCGCCTGAGCCGCCTGAGGAAGAAGCCGCGCCGGAAGATGCCGAAGACGAAGCGCTTGCCGAAGCGGAAACAGAAGCGCCTTTAGGCGATGAAGTTCTCTTTGACGAAACAGAAGAACCGCTCTACGAACCGGAAGACACGGCCCCGGAGGATGTTACGGATTCCGGCGAAGGGTCTCCTGAACCCGAAACGCCGCCGGAGCCTGAGACAGTACCGGAACCTGAACCGTCCCCTGAGCCCGAAACAGCTTCTGAACCGCCTCCGCCCGGACCGGGGC
>JAISCK010000240.1 GCA_031265635.1 Spirochaetaceae bacterium | reverse complement strand
CCCCCCTCTTAAAGCGGTTCTTAAAAAGCCTCCGGGCTGTTCCGATAATAAGGGTATGGTTTTGTTCCGGCCCGGCCCGGCGTGGGTCCTTGTTTTGGCTGTTTCGTTTCCCCTTTTTGCTCAGGAGGTACTCAGGGGCGAAATCCGCGTCGAGATGGAGCCGGTCTACGCCGCCTATGTGGACGAACAGTACCCCCTGGATACCGGGGCGACCCATAGGCGGGCGCTGGAAGAAGCGGCGATGTTTTTTTCGGCCATGCTGTACGGCTGGTCTTTTGAACACGAGATAGGCGAACAGGCCCGGCACATTCCCGAAACGTTTGAACTTGAAGAGCTGGGCAGCGTCGCGTGGGGCGACAGCCGGCTTAAAGTTACCGACGCGCGGCTTGAGGGGAGCCTGTTCTTTATGTGGGTTGATTACCGCCTTGATGAAGATCAAATCAGGCGCGTGAGGGTCTGGCGTTCAGGAACCATACGGAGCGTCCATGCCCTGGGATACGGCCCCGTGGGCGGGCCTGTCGAAACCGGGGACTGGATGCGGATAAAAAAAACCGCCCTGGAAGACGCCGCCAGGGCAGCGGTACGCGCCATGCTCCGGGGCAGCGAGCGGAACCGCCCCAAACACGCCAGGGGGTATATCGCCCTTGATTCCTTCCCGTCCTACCGCCTGTCCGCCGGACGCTGGCAGGTCAGCGCCCGCTTCAGGGTCGAAATCACCGAAATCATTCCCTTTTCCGTATACTGATACGGAGCTTCCCAAATTACGCCGCATTTGCTATTCTGTCTCAAGAAACTGAACACGGAGCCCGCATGGATATTCAAAGTACGGTTAAAAACCTTCATCCTCTGGAAGTCAGGGTCATTCTTTCATACAAGAAAGGCGATGAGCTTACTGTTGAAAAAATCGAAAAGGACCTGGGCTTTAAGGCCGGAAACGGCAATCAGGCCCTGTCCTGGCTTGCCGGAAAGGGCATTGTAAGCGAGCTGAGAAGGGAAAAGCATTTTTTTTACGAACTTACCGGACTGGGCAGGGCCTGGAAAGAAAAGGGAACCCCTGCCGAGCGCATTATTGAATTGATACGGATAAAACAACAGGGCGGCACCGGGCCTACCCTGCCCGAACTTGCCGGAACCCTGGGCCTTGACAACAAGGACGCCGGCAGCGCCTTTGGAACCCTTTCCAAACTGGGCGTTCTTGCCATGGACAGCGAAAAGCGGGTTGTCATGGCCCTGTCCGGCGGCGAGCTTGAAAACGGCCGTCCCGCGAAGGGCAGGGGCGCCGAATATCTTGCCGTGATACGGAGCCTTCTTGACAGGGGCGGCCGGGAATCAGGGGAGTTTCTTGCCCGCTCGGAACTTTCAGAGGCCGAACAGGACGCCATGTCAGGTATGGCAAAGAAGCGGGGCGCTGCCGACGCTCCTTTCAGGGAACTTGAGCGGGAGACCGTGGTATTCGGCTTTAGCTCCGGGTGGGAAGAAACCGCTGCTGCCCTGAAAGCCGCCGGTATTACCGGAGACGAGATAGGGACCCTCAGCCCCGAAATGCTCGAATCAGGTTCATGGAAGGGCAGGAACTTCCGCTCGTATAATGTGCAGGTCCCGCCCACGCGGCTTGTTCCCGGAAGGACCAATCCCTACGCGAAATTCCTTGAGGATGTAAAGGACCAGCTCTGTTCCCTGGGCTTTGAGGAATTTGACGGCCCCCTGGTCGAAACCGAATTCTGGAATTCGGACGCCCTCTTTATGCCCCAGTTCCATTCGGCCAGGGACATACATGACGTGTACCACATCGCGGAACCGGAGAAGGCCCTGTCCATTGAGGAGCCCTGGCTTTCCAATGTGGCTTCCGCCCACGAGAACGGCGGCAAAACCGGCAGCCGGGGCTGGAACTACAACTTTGACCGCGATTTTACCAGACGGCTCATACTCCGCAGCCAGGGAACAGTGCTTTCGGCCAAGACCCTGCCAAAGGCAAAAATCCCCGGCAAGTACTTCGGCATAGTGCGCTGCTTCCGTTATGACAAGGTTGACGCGACCCATCTTTCTGATTTTTACCAGACCGAGGGCATAGTGCTTGGCGAGGATGTCAATCTCCGCACCCTGCTCGGCATGCTTGATATGTTTGCCAGGGAAGTGGCCGGCGCCAAAGAAGTAAAATACGTTCCCGGCTACTTTCCCTTTACCGAACCTTCTGTGGAAGTCCACATCAAACACCCGGCCCTGGGCTGGTTTGAACTCGGCGGCTCAGGCATTTTCCGGCCCGAAGTAACCCGGTCCCTGTCTGTCAATGTGCCTGTGGCGGCCTGGGGCATAGGCATAGACCGCATGGCCCTCATGGCCCTGGGGCTCAATGACCTCCGCGAGCTTTTCAGCGGCGATATTGAAAATGTACGTCTCAGGAGAACCAGGGCGAGCGCGGGTTAAGGGGCCGCGGGCGGCTTTTGGGTTTATAAAGTCCCGTATCGTTTTTTCAGTTCGGCGTTGCAGGCGTCAAGGTCAAAGGCCGAAGGATCAAAGTCCGCGCCCAGTTCGGTTTTGGCCTGTTTCTGTTCGGGGCTTCCTTCCCGCGAAAGGGCTGCCGCAAGGCGGCGGAAACGCAGGGGGCCGCTCAGGGTTTCAGGAGGACCGGCGCCTTCGCCCTCAACGCAGCACGGGCGCCCCGTCTCGTCCGCTTCCTGGCGGAAAAGAAAGAGCAGCCGCACATTCCAGTTGTTTCCGTATTCGTAAATAAGTTCCATGATACCCCGGGCATCAAGCTCCTCAAGAACCGTGTCGGTGCGTATGCTGTTTGCCGGAGGACCGGCCAGGTCCCGGCGCGGCTTTTCCTCAAAAAAGCGGCAGGGATATTGAGCGGACCAGCCGAATGAAGTCTGGATGATTTCGTGCAGGTCTTTAAGGCTTGCCGAGGAAGGAAGGAGAAAGCGCCGCCATACATCGGTTCCGCCAAGACGGGCCTGTACGCTGAGCCAGTCAAGCGCATTGGGGCCGTGCCTGACAACCGAGATTGCGCTGCGCCTGAAACTTTCGGTCGCTTCTTCAATAAGGCAGCGTATGTCCTCATAGGTTTCGAGCATGCTGTCCAGGGAATTTTCCATCGCGTCAAGTTCGGCCTGTTCGGGAATCTCGTCCATATCCAGGTCCTCAAGTACGCCGGCGGCGTGGCCCTGAATCTGGGAAAGGATGACAAAGGTATGCTTTGGAAACCACGCGCCGTTTATGCCGCTCCGTTTGAGGTGGTCTATGAGTTCCACCACCGCCGTATGCATCTCGGCTACCCGCTGGCGCACCGGACCCATGATACGCTCACTGAACGGGGAATAGGACAGACTGAATTCAATAAAAACCTCTTCAAGATAATGGGAAAGATATTTCTTCTCGTCCCGGTTAAGGTCGGTGATAATGGGTTCGGGCGCTATGCGTTCCAGGATAAGTCCGGGGTCTTCTTCCTTCCTGAAAAGAGAATCCCGTATATAGGACTGAATTACATATTCTGAAACAGGGATGCCGTGACGGAACAGAATCTCCTCCACTATCGTGCGGTCGGGCGGCGCCTGGTCGGCGTAGAGGTGTACCTGATCGGGAATCTCCTTTCCCGCGTACCAGAAACGGGTCTCTATACCATAGGGAACCGTTTCAATCTGTTCGGTACGGTTATAGAGAAAATCGTCCAGCGCATAGGCCGGAAGCTCCCGCATGCGTTTGCCGCCGTACCAGTAGGCCAGGGCAATCTGCTCCTCGGTTGACGATCCGGGCCCCTTGTATTCAAAGGCAAAACGAAAACCCGCCTCGGCGGCTTCAAACCAGTCATAGAGTTCGGTCCGGGACCAGGAACCCTCGGGAATCCGGTCAAGCTCGAAAACGCCGTTCTTCCAGTCAACGGTCTTCACGGCAAACACATCTCCGGGAACAAAGGAACTTACCCGGTACACATTCCGCATATCAAGGGTATGCACCGAAACCTCAGGCGGGTCCTCATAGGGATCGCCGTTAAAAGCAGATTCGTTTTCCGGGTTGTCCCTGGCCACATACTGGGGCGCGTATTCTTCGCCAAAGAGGCTGTAGTAGGGATAAAAATCCTCAGGAGGCCCCTCGGTAGTTGTATAGGAAACAGCTTCCCCTTTCCATAAAAAAGTATATTCCTGGGGAAGCAGCACGGGATTGGCAAAGGGAATACAGCGGTGGCCGGGAATCAGTATGCCGTTCATGATTTCGGTACGGGAAGGATATATCACAAAGGGAACCGGCTCAAAGCAGCCCCGCCGTGAGATGAGGTGCTTTTTGTCCACCCTGAAAGCCAGATTGCGGGCGTTGATAAAAGAATAAATTTCCCCTCCAAGCCGCCTCGCCCCCTGGGAATCTACCATGCGTATAAAAGAAGCCACATCATCAATGGTAAAGGAATCGGTGGCGTTTTCGAGAAAATCGTAAAGCGCGTCTTCCTGAGTAATGGTCATGCGCCTTTTAGTATAGGGGCAGTATGTTGTCCTGTAAAGCCGTTATCCCAAAAAGCGGCGTCTCCCGCGCC
>JAISCK010000257.1 GCA_031265635.1 Spirochaetaceae bacterium | reverse complement strand
CGGCCCCTGTCCATGAGGGCTATGCGGTCGCCGAGCATGGCGGCTTCTTCCCGGTCGTGGGTAACAAACACGCAGGGGAAGGGGGCGTCCTTTCGTATGCGGAGAAATTCTTCCCGCAGTTCGCGCCTGAGCGGGGCGTCGAGGCTTGAGAAGGGTTCGTCAAGGAGCAGGGCCGCCGGTTCCATGGCAAGGGCCCTGGCAATGGCGATCCGCTGCCGTTCGCCTCCCGAAAGCGTGGCTATGCGCCGCTTCTCAAAACCGGGAAGCCGCACCTGGGCAAGTTTTTCCCCGGCGATGCGCCGCCGCTCACGTTTCCCAACGCCCCGGATAAAGAGCCCGTAGCCTACATTGTCTCCGGCGTCCAGATGGGGAAAAAGGGCCAGGTCCTGGAATACCACGGCTATGTTGCGCTTCCAGGCGGGAAGGGCCGAAAGTTCCCTGCCCCCGGCTATGACGCTGCCGCTCCCGGCTTCGGTGAGCCCGGCTATGAGGTTGAGGGCGGTCGTTTTGCCGCAGCCCGAGGGGCCGGCGAGTATGAGGGTTTCCCCGTCTGACACGCTGAGGTCAAGGGAAAGGGTGAAGCTGCCGTACTGTTTTTTTAGGCCGCGAATTTCAAGAGCCATACGTATCTCCGGGTTTTTTGTGTTTCACCCTCCGGGAAGCTCCGGCTTCGGAGAGCAGGAGGGCGGCAAAGCAGCTTGCGATGAGTACGGTTCCGCCGGCGCAGGCAACGCCGTAGCGGTAGGCTCCGGCGGCCCGGTAGATGAAGAGGGGGAGGGTTTCAAAATCACGTATGCCCAGCATAAGGAGGGCGTTGAGTTCCCCAAGGCTCAAGGCGGCCGAGAGTCCCCAGGCGGAACGTATGTGGCCCAGCGACATGGGCAGGGCCACGGTAACAAGGCTCCTGCGGGGTCCCGCCCCGCAAGAGGCGGCGGCGTTCATGATGTTTTCAGGCAGCGAGGAAAGCCCGGCCTCAAGGGAACTAAAGGCAAAGGGCAGGGCGCCGACGCTGTGTATGAGGAAGACGGCGGCGAGGGAACGCGCGCTCCTTCCGTACAGAATAATCCAGCCCAGGGTAAGGACTACGCCCGAAGAAACCAGGGGCGAAACCATGACGGCCCTGATGGCAAGGCCGGTTTTGCCGCTCCTTCCGGCGTTTCTGCCGCTCTCCCGCAGCGCGAAGGCGGCGGAGAGGGCAAGAAACGTGGCCAGGGTAGCCGAACCCAGGGCCAGCAGCATGGAGCGGCCCCAGGCAAAGGCTATGGTTTTGCCGAGGCCCAGCCAGTAACGCGCGGACAAAAGGGGAGGGGCCGCGCGGGAAGCGCGGTAGAGCAGCGATTCAAGGGGTATGGAAAGAAGGGGGCCTATGACCACCAGGAGAACCAGTATGCCGTAGGCGATGCCGGGCAGCCTGTTCCGGGGGACCTCTAGGTCCTGCCCCTCTTCCCCGTATTCCCCTGAGCGCCCGGCCTTTTTCACGCAAAAAAGATAGAGGCAGAATACCAGTACGGCAATGACGGTCTCGGTCAGCGCCAGAACCCCGGCCTTGTCGAAATCCAGGCTTATCCGGGCATAGCGGTATATTTCCACAGCCAGGGTACTCGCGCCGGGGCCGCCGCCGAGGACAAGTACCACCGCGAAGCTGGTAAAGCTGTAAAGAAAGGCAAGCAGGGCCGCGGCGCATAGAGATGGCAGGCTGAGCGGGAGAAGCACGGTCAGGGCCGCCAGAAGGGGAGGGGCGCCCAGGCTCGACGCCGGGGGCAGAAACGCCTTCCTGGCCCTGGTCATGCTGTCCCCGGTAAGGCGTATGACCAGGGGGAAGTTATAAAAACCGTGGGCCAGTACGACAGCCAGGGGCCTGTAGAGTATGCGGAAGGGTCCTTCGGGCTTTCCGCTTATGAAGGCTATGAGGCGGTTTATCCAGCCGGCGTTGCCGAAGAAAAGCACAAAGCCTAAGACCACCAGTATTGACGGCATGGCAAAGGGAAGCGCCGTCAGGGTTCTCAGCACGGCCCGCCCCTTCCCCGATGAAGAAGCCATGATGACCGCGCCGGGCAGCCCGAGGGCAAGGGCGGTAAGGGTGCTTAAAAACGCCTGCTTTACCGTAAAGACGATGACCCTCTGTATACGGGCATCGGTACATATTTCAAGGAGAAAGGCGCCCCCTCCCCCCGCCCTGCCCAGGGCGGCGCCGTAGGGGAGGAGAAACGCGAAGAACAGGACCCCCAGGGGAAGAACGGCGGGAACAAGCGCGTGGAACGGGACCCTTGGGGATTTCATATCCGGTTCTGTCAGGGAGAGAGAAGTTCCGACATGAGGCCCGCCCATGCGTCAAGCTCGCTGTTTGAAACTTCCGCGGGCAGGAGCGTCTTGTCGCTCTTGGGGTTGATCCTGAAGGAATCAGGCAGGGCTATGTCGATGACCGGGTACATCAGGTTTCCCAGGGGTATGGTTTCCTGAAAAGACGGGGAAAGCATAAAATCCATAAAACGCCTGCCGTTTTCCTTGTTGGGAGCCGCCCGCAAAAGACCGGCGAGTTCAACCTGGAGGGGATGGCCTTCGCTGAATATGGCGGCCCTGTACCGCTCGGTGTTTTCATATTCAAGATGATAACCCGGACTGGTGGTATAGGAAAGAACCAGTGGCGCTTCCCCTGAGTTGAAAAGACCGTATCCTGAACTCCAGCCGTCAGCAATAGTAAAAATTGAAGGGGCGAGGCGGCGCCAGTACTCAGGCCAGGCCGTTCCGTACACTTCCCTGGTCCAGGCGAAAAAACCCTGGCCGGGCGACGAGGTTCTGGGGTCGAGGAGTATGATTTTCTTTGTGAAGCGTTCCCCGGTGAGTTCTTCCAGGGAACGGGGCGGGTTTGCCACAGCCTCCGAATCATAGACAAAGGCGAAATAGCTGTAATCCATGGGTATAAGCCTGTTTGTGCTGTCCACCCTGACATCCTCGAACACCTTTTCAAAACCGGCCGGCGTGTAGGATTCAAAGAACCCTGACGAGAGGGCCCGGCTCAGCATGTTCTGGTCAAGGCCGAGAATCACGTCGGCGTCCGCCTTCTCCCCCTCAAGGAGCAGCCGGGAAAGAAGTTCCCCGGCGTCGCCGTAAGCGGCGAAATTCAGGACGAGGCCGCTTTCATCCTCAAAGCGCTTTTTTACCTCCGGTCCCGGCCCCCATTCCGAATCAAAGGAATCGTAGGTCCACACCGTCACGGTGTTGCCGGCAGTGTTTTTTTCCGGGGAAAAACACGAGGCAAGCAGCAGGAACAGGGCAATACTGATAATGAAAAATCCGCGTCGCCGGTACATAGAAACTCCTTCCACGTAACCGGGGGTTTGTTTGATCGTGCTCCCTACGCCGGCATTATCCGGATCAGGTTCAGCGGGTGTGATCTCAGGCTTTCCGCACATGGCGGTCCACCACCCCGATAGGCGTGTTCACCGTGCCGCTAAAGGCACGGCCTTGTAATTTCGCCGGTCCAGGACCGGCCTGCCGGAAACCCGCGCGGGGTTTCCTGTTTCACTATATACTTTTTCCGGGAAAGAGACAAGGCCGCCCCTAATTCAGCAATTCTAAGTTTCAAATGAATGATTCTCCAACCAAAACAATCCGTCAAATTATCCCTAATTTGACGGATTGTTTCCTCAAACCTTCCCTGGTTAGTCAGTAATGCTCTGTTTTGCTCACTCGGCGAAAGGACGCCAAACGATTGCGGGGAGGGGTGGCAGGGGGAAAAGCGCCCTCCGTCAGGAGGGCCTTTACCCCCTGACAGGACCCCTGAAACGTTCCTGCGGTGTCCTTTCGCTCCCTGTTGGGGTAAACTGGGAATTACTGCCCCCTTACTCCCCGGCTGTCCCGAAAACGGTTTTAAGGTCTATTTCGCAGCCCGGCAGGACCCTTACCGGAGCGGCCCCGGTGTCGTCGTAATGTACCGCCGTGTATTCGCCGTTTTTTAAGAGGTATGCCGAAACGATTTTTTCTTCCGGGTTTACGATCCAGTATTCCCTGACGCCAGCTTCCCGGTATTTGTTGAATTTGACGATACGGTCATACCGGGAATTGGAAGGGGACGCGATTTCGACAATGAAGTCGGGCGCGCCGTTGCAGCCCCGGTCATCCAGTTTGGAAGTATC
>JAISCK010000166.1 GCA_031265635.1 Spirochaetaceae bacterium | reverse complement strand
GAGCCGGTAAGCGCAGCCACAGCTCAGGCCGCGGGGGACCAGTTTTCCTTTACCATTAAAATGCCGGTAAGCCTTCCCCGGCAGCAAAGCGCCATGCTTCCCCTGGTCGGCGGCACCATCAGCGCCGAAAAAGTCCTGGTACTTTCGGGCGCCCAGGCCATGAGGGGCCAGGTTCATCCCGCTATAAGCGCCGAACTTACCAATACCACGGGCATGAAACTCCCCGCCGGACCCATCACGGTTTTTGACGGCGGTACCTACGGCGGCGATAGCCTCATCGAATTCTTTCCCGAGCATGAAAAGCGGCTTATTTCCTACGGGGATGACCTTTCGGTTATTGCCACGGCGTCCCTCTCCGAGACCAGGGTGGTAAGCGCCGTTACCGTAGCGCAGGGCGTCATGACGATTACCCGCAGGATAAGTTATATATGGAACTACCTTGTTAAAAACGCCTCAGGGGACGACAGGACCCTTATCATCGAACACCCTATCACC
The DNA here is from genome assembly GCA_031265635.1 of Spirochaetaceae bacterium. Classification (GTDB taxonomy): domain Bacteria; phylum Spirochaetota; class Spirochaetia; order Treponematales; family Breznakiellaceae; genus JAIRTD01. The sequence continues at coordinate 5,412 of JAISCK010000166.1, read as the reverse complement.
GGCGGAACAACCCTCAGGGCGGGACAGAATTTTTCGGAAAGAACCGATTCCCTGTACCGTTTCAGGATGCCCCTTCCTTCGGGCCGGGAACTCGCGTACACCGTAACCGAGGAGAGCCCTGCGGCGGAACGCATCGCGCTTGCCCGTTTTTCCGTTGACAATTACCTGAGCTATACCAGCAACCGGGAAATCCCCCAGAACGTGCGCGACGCCCTTCTGCGGGCGATGGAACTCAAGCGCGGCGCCGAAAGCGCCCTGACTGCCCTTGCCGATCTTGAAGGAAGGCGGGCCCGGCTTGCGGAAGAGCAGGACCGCGTCAGGCGCAATCTTGAGGCCGTAGGAAACCAGACCCAGCAGGGCATGGACTATCTGCGCCGCATGACCGAGACGGACAGGGAACTTGACAGCCTGGCCTCAAGGATAGAGGCGGCGCAGACGCAGGTCAGGGACAGCCAGAACGCCTACGACCAGTATGTGGCTTCCCTGTCGCTGCTGTGAGCCTGTTTTACACAAGGAGTAATGATGATTGAATATACGCCCAGGGGCACCTGTTCCTCAAAAATTGATTTTGATATCAGGGACGGAAAAGTCTGTTCCGTCTCCTTTACAGGCGGCTGCGACGGAAACCTCAAGGCCCTCTCCATCCTGGTAGAGGGCATGGACGCTTCGGAGCTTGTAAAAAAGCTCCGGGGTATAGACTGCGGCGGCAAGGGCACTTCCTGCGCCGACCAGCTTGCCAGGGCGGTAGCATTGTCAGGGACAAAACCAGCCTAAAGGCAAGCGGAGCGCCAAAGGGACCTATAGTACTATCTGGTCCTTGCCGTTCCGCTTGCCCCGGTAAAGGTTCTCATCACAGCGGGCTATGCTTTCTTCGATATGGTCAATGTCAAGAGGGGCAATACCCGCTGTTACCCGGAAACTTAAATGAAAGCCGCCTGTCTCTACGGTATGGCCGTTGATTTTCTGCCTGAGCTTATCAAGTATGACCTTGGCCTGCGCGGGATTGACGCTGTTCAGGATAAGAAGAAATTCCTCGCCGCCCCAGCGTATGACCGTATCGGTCTTTCTGAATTCCGCAAGCATAAGGGCGGCAAGGTCAATAAGCACCTTATCGCCCGCGGCATGCCCGTATGTGTCATTTATCTGCTTAAAGTCGTCAATATCCAGCATGGCTACCGCATTGGCGCCCCTGTTTATCGTTTTTGAAAGCAGGCCGAAATACTGTTCGGCATAACGGCGGTTATACAGGCCGGTAAGCGAATCGGTATAGGCATGGGCCTCAAGAGTCTCCATGCGCAGTTGCTGTGATACTTCAACTATCTTGTTTATGACGTTTCCTATAACCAGCGCCACGGTAATACCCGAAAACCCGACAACAATGTTGAAGCAGGTCAGGGGAAAATCAAACGTATTGAGGAATCTGGGCCCCGGAGAATACATCCCGGAAACAATAATCAGCGGCGCCACAAAACCAATCAATACCCCCAGAACCACCCGGACAGCGGCGGCGGCATAGGGAATCGCAATCTGCATCACCAGTACAATAAGAAGGTAGAAAAGATCGTAATTTCTAAAACCGAGCCAGTAGACCGAAAAACAGGTATAGAACAGGACTTCAAGACTGAGCGCTACGCCTGTAAAAACGTAGCGTTTCTTCCTGAGCTGGAAAAAACAGACGCAATAGAAGGCAAGGCTTATGCTGTTAAACACCTTTAAGGGAAAGAACCCCATCAGCAGGGAAAAAATCAGCAGCCCGCTGTGAACCAGAAAGGCGAAAACAAGAGCCGTCCCCATAATGAGGTATACGGATATGTCGGATTCGAAGTCAGCCCCCGCGCCGGAGAACAGGCTCAGGGGCTTTAAAAACTTTTTTAGACTCACAGCCATTTATTATTCCTGTTGAAATCCGGGCATCTTCAAAAAAGGAAGTCTTATACACCAGAACCAGCTCATTCTTTTTCTAAGATACAACTACACCCAGGACCCTTGCGAAAGGTCTTGACCCGGGAGATATATTCATTATACAACAACTACATAAAATCTCAATACACTCGCCGTTAGCGCCGGACTTTTTTGGTTTTCGGTTGTTTTGGCAGAGGAGCGGTGAAAATGGCGTATAAATGGGACAGCAGCCTGGAAACAGGGTATGAATTGATCGATAACCAGCACAAACAGCTTGTTTCCGCGCTGAACAAGCTGCTTGAAGCCTGCCGGGAAGGCCACGGCAAGGAAAAACTGGCGCAAACCCTGGATTTTTTGACCGGATATACGATAAAACACTTTGCCGATGAAGAAAAACTCCAGATAAAGTACCAGTATCCCGATTATCTGACCCATAAACAATACCACGATGATTTCAAGATAACGGTCAAGGACCTGGCGGAACAACTTATAGAAGAAGGCCCTACCGATGAACTTGTGGGCATGGTAAACACCAGTATAGGCGACTGGCTCCTCAACCACATAAAAGGCGATGATTTTAGAATGGCCGCCTATGTAAAGGCCCAAAACATCTCCTGAGGCCGCCGGGCACGGGGTAGAATTGACTAGATCAGCTTGTACCGGTATAGTAGGAAATCGCATACGGGAAGTAGGTTAGTTGGCTATACCGCTAGGTTCGGGACTTAGAGGTCGCGGGTTCAAATCCCGCCTTCCCGATTTTCAAATTAAAGCAGAAAGGACTTAAATTGAAAAAAACCGCCCAAAGGCGGTTTTTTGTAACGGGAGCGACGGGGCTTGCCTTCCGCTCGCAGACTTCCTGTCTGCTCCCTCCAGGCCATCTCCGCGCCCTGTCGCGGACTTCCTTGTCCGCTTTTCTTCGTATACACTCAGCGGGCGCTTCGTTTCAAGCCCCTAAAATTTCTTTACCTTGGAGTTTCCCACAGGAAACTCCAGTACAGAAACCGCCTTTGGCGATTTCTTAACGGGAGCGACGGGGCTTGAACCCGCGATCTCCGGCTTGACAGGCCAGCGCGATAAACCAACTTCGCTACGCCCCCAAAAGGTTGAGCTATCATACCGTACAGGGAAAATCGTGTCAATCACGTTTCCGGGAACATCCCCAGACGATGCCGTTACCGCCATTCAATCTCATAGATGAGGGGTCTTTCAAGAACCAGGAGGTCAAGGAGGGGTATGTCAAAACGGGCTTCCCGGCCGGTAAAGGAACCGCCTTCTACCCTGGTGATGGTTCCCGGCACTTCTATGACCGCCTGAATGCGGGCGACGGCTATCTCCCTGCTGATTGCCGTGCCGTATACCGACGTTACCAGCGCAAGGTATTCGCCTGAGCCGAGGCGCTCCCCGGTGGAGACCGGCGCCATGATTGCCGAAAGGTAATCGGCCACATCGGGGGACAGGGCGGCCAGGAGTTCAGGGCCCGAGGCAAGGTCAAGGCGTATGGAAAGCAGCCGGCCCTGGGTATAGCGTATCAGATGGGAGGCTTCGGGGAGGCTTGCGGGATTCAAAAAATCCTCTACATTCCCTATGCTCAAGGTCCCCGCAATGGTTGTGGAATCCACATTATGGAGAGAAACGGAACGTATCCCCGGCGCTTCCCGCATGGATTCGGCTATGGCCGGACCGTCAAGGGAAATTTCCGCCGGGCTGTCGCCGAATTTGCCGGAAAGGGAACGGATGAGTCCGGCCATCCCCGGCTCAAGGGATGCCGCGAGGCGCAGATCAGCCTCTCCGTTCTGCCGCAAGACGCCGGAGGTCTGGGACGAACAGGCGCAAAAAACAGCAAGGAACGCCGCGGCAAGCGCGGTAACGCGAAGTTTCATACTATAAATAACAAGCTCCGAAAGGTGAAGTTTCACCCTTTCATCTTACCGGAAAAACCTTTCAGGGTAAATGAGGCTCTTTCAAATTTTCAATATTGAAATTGACTAAAAAAGCAAAAAAACCGGAGATGCCGCAACTTTTCCGGCGCTTGCCTGTCAAAACTCGATGGATTATACTAACGTGAGGTGTGGAAATGAGTAAACCGTTTATACCTTGGGCTTTTTTGGATGAATACCGGGGCAAGGCTTTTCAGGGCCAGTGGCCGACTTTGCCGGAAATGTTCAGAATTTCCGTTTCCCGGTTTCCTGAGCGTTCCTGCTTGACTATTTATGAGCCTGACCGCATCAGCATGAACTATACCCAGGCTCTGGCCAAAATTGAAGCCGTGGCCCGGTGGCTTCATGCCAAGGGTGTTAAAAAGGACGAAAAGGTCGCCGTAACCGGGAAAAATTCCCCCGAATGGGCGGTGGCCTACCTCGGCATACTCTTTGCCGGGGCCGTTGTGGTTCCCATAGACTACCAGGTTAAAAATGACGAGACCGACCTGCTCCTTAAAACAGCGGGAATCAGGCTGCTCTTTGTGGATGAAGAAAAACTTGAGTATTACCGGAACGGCGCAGCCGGCGTACAGGAAACGGTTTCCCTCAAACACGGCGTCGCTCCCTATATATACGACCTTGACGGGCCGGAAGCGGAAATGGAGAAGGCGTCGGAAGACGACCTGGCGGCCATACTCTTTACCTCGGGCACCACCGGAACCCCCAAGGGCGTCATGCTCACCCACCAAAACCTGGTTGCCGACTGCTATCTGGCCCAGGGCACGCCCCTTACGGTTTTGAGTACCGATATATTTTACGCCCTGCTTCCCCTGCACCACGCCTATACCATGCTGGCGGTGTTTATCGAGACTATTTCTACCGGGGCGGAAGTGGTTTTTGGCAAACGCATGGTTACCAAAGCCATACTCAAAGACCTCAAAGAAGCGAAAATCACCATGCTTCTTGGGGTTCCCATGCTCTTCAACAAGCTCCTTTCGGGCATACTCAGGGGCATAAAGGCAAAGGGGCCGGTAGTGTACGGCCTCATCGGTTTCCTCATGACGCTATCGGGCTTTATCAAAAAGGTGTTTAAGGTAAACCCCGGCAAAAAAATGTTCCATGCCGTTCTCAGCCAGGCATCCCTTACCACCCTGCGTATCTGTATCTGCGGCGGCGGCCCCCTTGCGCCCAGCGTATTCCGCAAATACAACCAGTTGGGCATAGACTTTGTCCAGGGCTACGGCCTTACCGAGACCAGCCCCATCATCAATATCAATCCCATAGAGCATTACAAGGAAACCAGCGTCGGCAAGATCATCCCCGGCATCGAGATGAAGATACTCAACCCCGACGAGCGGGGCATAGGCGAAGTCATTGTCAAGGGGCCTGTGGTCATGAAAGGCTACTACGAAATGCCCGAAGACACCGCCGAGGTCTTTACCCCGGACGGCTTTCTCAAGACAGGGGACCTGGGCTACCTGGACAGCGAAGACTACCTCTATTTAACCGGCAGGGCCAAAAACGTCATCGTTACCGAGGGGGGCAAAAACGTGTACCCCGAAGAAATCGAGAATGAATTCCAGCTTTTTGA
>JAISCK010000152.1 GCA_031265635.1 Spirochaetaceae bacterium | reverse complement strand
TTCCGGTAGGAGATGCCCAGGTCCCCCCGGCACATATTCTTGATATACGTGAAATACCGTACCAGGAGGGGATCGTTGAGCCCCAGTTCTTCCCTGACCTGGGCTATGGCTTCGGGGGTAGCCTGGTCGCCCAGAATCATCCTCGCCGGATCACCGGGGGTAAGATTCATGATGAAAAAGACTATAAAAGTGACCCCCAAAAGCACAGGGACCATCAATACAAGCCTTTTTATGATATACTTAACCATAATATTCCTTCTGAAAAGGGGAGAATAGCGCAAGGAAGCGAATTATTCAAGTACGCTTTACAAATACCCAAACCCGTGGTAAAGCAGCATTATCTGTGTATCCCCTCCCGGTTTGGGGATCAGGGCAGCGAAAGCCGCCGTCTTCTTCCTGGCGTTCAGCCTGATCGCCGCCTTTCAGGCTCATCATCCCTATTTGTAGGCGTCTTTTCTATCTTCAATATTAATTATAAAAATGATACATTCCTTTTCATTTATTTTATAGAACAATCTATAATCTCCTATTCTAAATCGATAAATTCCTTTATATTCTCCTTTTAATTTTTTTATGTTTACACCGAAAAATGGATTGTTTCTAAGAAACGGATAGACATCTTCAAATATTTTTTTATACAAATGGTTATATTTTCCTGTGCTTATTTTCTTTGAAAATGTTGCGGTTTCGGCTATTTTATGATTATCCAATTATTTTGTACCGCCCCTTTTTTATGTCCTCCATTCCTTTTTTTATGTCTTTTTTGAATGATATAAGTTCATTCATTTCGTTGTCATCGACGGCATTATTGTTAAATATATAACTGATAGTCGCATATTCTATAAAATTGGAAATTGTCCGCCTGTCTCCGTCCGCGGCCCGTTTAAGAGTATTATACACTTCGTCTTCTATTCGCAAGGTTATAGTCTTACCCATAATCAACTCCTTGTATTCAATATTATTCAAAATAGTTCATTTTGTCAATTAAATTTTTTGAATTCAAAAAACAATGTGTGTATAATATTTCATACGGCTTGTGTACATACCGCCGGATATTGCTTAAAAATTCGTGCCTCTTTAAGAATTTCCCTGTAACAGGGCGCGGTTTTGTTTGGTTTTGTTTAATAGCTCTTCCTCACGGGTGTTTATTCGCGTATAGTTAGGGGGATTATGAAACTTTTCCGGGCCTGCGTCTTTTTTTACTTCCTTGGTGTTTCCCTCTCCGCGCAGGGGCTGCTTATTACCCTTGACGATGCTCTGGAGCGGGGTTTTGAACAAAGCCTCAGCCTGAAACAGAACCAGATTGACCTTGATAGCGCCGCCAGAAGCGCCAAAAATCTTTGGGCCCAGGTTTTCCCCAGTATAAGTATCTCGGGCGGGATTAATTACCGGAACAGCCTCAGCGCCGTGCGGTCCCAGGACCCCTTGAGTTATACCGCGGCGGCTGATATTTCCCTTGAACTGACCAACAGCCTTGTTTTTTCCATGAGAAATATTTCCCTGGCCTATCAGGCCCAGCTTCTCAGCTATGATCAGGCCGGACGCGCTCTTGAGCTTACCATAACCAAAACCTTTTTCAGCCTTCTTGCGAGGCAGTCCCGGCTTGATATACTGGAAGAAGACCGCCGTCTTGCCGAGGCCCAGAACGAAAAGCAGGAGACCGCTTTCAGGAACGGTCTTGTAAGCGAACTTGTTGCTCTCCGCAGCCGCCTTGCCGCGGAAGAGGCGCGCTTTGCCCTTTCCCAGGCCAGGACACAATTCAACGCCGAACTGGGAAAATTCCTCGCCCTCCTTGGCTATGAGCAGAGGCCGGAAGCCAGGCTCGAAGGGGAACTTGCGGTACAGGAACTTCATCCTGACGGGGAAGAACTTATCAGGGATTATCTGCGGAAGCGGCCCGATATAATCATGCAGCGCCAGAGAATAGCGCTCCTTGAAAACGCGAAGAGCATGAGCGCGGTGAACAGCCGGGGGCCTGTCATAAGCCTGGGCGCCAGATGGAACGGCGGCTATGGCGATACCCTGAACAATTTTCCCGGAGATTTTTCCGACACGATAAGCGGGAGCCTTTCTGTCCGTATTCCCATAGACCCATGGCTGCCCGGATCAAGGGGCGACCAAACCATACGGAGCGCCGAAGGCGAGCTGGAAAAAGCCAGGCTGGAACTCGAAGACATGGAACGCAGCGGCATGGCGGAAATACGGTCCTACGCGGACATCATAAACAATTCATGGGAAAGCATAGAGATAGCGCGGCTTCGTTCCGAAATAGCCGTGAGGACCTATGAACTTTCCGAAGAAGGGTACAGGTCGGGGACTGTGGAATTCCTTGATTTACAGAACACAAGGCAGGATATGGTGAATGCCAGGCAGCAGCTTCTTGACGCCGAACTTTCCTACCAGAATCTGGTTCTTGATCTTGCGGCCCTCATCAATGTCAAATGGACGCAATTACAAAATCCTTAATTCGGAGGAAGCATGTCGGATTCTGAAAACAGGTCTCCAAAAAAGCGCCGTCCCGTAACGGTGGTTATCGCGCTTTTGTCCGGGGTGATCGCCCTGCTCATCGGCATTTCGCTGTTTGGAAACAAAACGCCCCTGCCGGAACAGACGGGCGGGGCAGGGCAGGACCAGCGGCAGGGCGGTCCCGGTGGACCCGGCGGTTTGGGCGGTCCTGGCGGCCCCGTGCAGGGAACGGCGGACGCCGCGCGGGGTGCGCGTAACGCTACGGTGGTACGGGTAACGCCGGTGGTCCTGGGCGTTATCGAAAACTATGTGGTGATTAACGGCGATGTGCTTGCCTCAAGCCAGGTTTCGGTTTTTCCCGCCGTAGGCGGCAAGCTCGCCGAACTCCGGTGCGGGATAGGAGACACCGTCCAGAAAGGAACGGTCATCGCAGCGGTTGATCCTTCACGGCCGGGCGAAAGTTATGCGCTAAGCCCGGTTCTTTCGACGGTAAACGGAACCGTTGTACAGATTCCGGTGAATCCCGGCGATACGGTAAGCGCCAATACGGTGATCGCCGTAGTCGGGGGCCTGGGCGACCTTGTGGTTGAAACCTATGTGCCTGAGCGTTACGCCTCCTTTATGAGGAAGGGCCTTGGCGCGACGGTGAGTTTTGCCGGCCTCGGCGACGAACAGTTTGCCGCCAGGGTGGACGAGTTAAGCCCGGTGCTTGATCCGGAAAGCCGTACCAGGCGCATCACCCTCCGTTTTGTACGGCAGGACAGCCGTATCATGCCGGGCATGTTCGCCACCATAAGCCTGGTAACCCATGAGCGCTCTTCGGTTCCGGTAATACCCAGGGCTTCGGTGATAAACAGCTACGGATCATGGTTTGTCTTTGTTGTTGACGAGGCTTCCACGGCCCGCAGGAGGGAAGTGGAACCGGGCCTTGAAAACGAAGATTATTTTGAAATTGTAAGCGGTCTTGAACCCGGCGAGCAGGTGGTTACCGCGGGGCAGAATTTTCTTTCCGATAATGAGCCTGTCAGGATAGCGGAGTAGGGCCGTGAATATTTCCCAGTATTCGGTCAGGCGGCCTGTTACCATTACGGTGCTTTACGCCCTTGCCATGGGTATAGCGGCTACCATGGTTCCCCGCCTGGCTGTTGACCTCTACCCTTCCACAAGCAGGCCGGTCCTGTCCGTGTCCACAAATTATTCCGGCGCCGGTCCCGCCGACGTGGCGCGTAATGTTACCGAGGTTCTCGAAAAGGCCCTTTCATCGGTAGAAGGGCTCCAGGACATGACCAGTAATTCATCCTTTGAGAATTCCCAGATAACGTTGAATTTTAACTACGGCATAGACATGGACGAGACCATGACGACGGTGCAGAACATTCTTAACCGGAGCTCCGGCAGCCTTCCCGACGACGCGGAAACGCCCAGGCTCTGGCGTTTTGATGTGTCGGCCATGCCCATCATGCGCCTTGTGGTTCAGGGGAATTATCCGCCGGATCAACTGCGTACCTTTGCCGAAGACCGCATTCAGGCGGAAATCGAGCGTATCGAAGGAGTCGCCTCTGCCGAAGTTACCGGCGGCACCACCAGGATAGTCAAGGTTGCTGTTTTCCTTAACCGCCTTGCGGCCTTCAACCTTACGTTAAGCGACATAGGAAGCGCCCTCCGGGGCCAGAACATACTTTCCTCGGGGGGGAGCCTTTCAAGGGGAGAAAGGGAATACCAGATACTCACCCAGCAGGAACTTACCAGCGTCGCCGATGTAAAACGCATTGTGGTAAAAAACATAGCCGCGGGGACTTCTTCGGGCGGAGCAAACCGTTCCCGTATTGTCCGTCTTGAGGATGTCGCCGATGTCAGCCTGGGCTACAACGAGAACGCCACCAGGGTCTATGTGGACGGACAGACCGGCGTATATATACAGGTGCAGAGCGAGAGCGACAGCAATTCGGTTCAGGTCGCCGCCAGGGTGCGTGACGCCCTTGACGGTATAAACGCCGATCTTCCCCAGGGTATCACTGTCGATGTGCTTTCAGATAACACCTCCCTCATCAGCGCCACGCTGAACCAGGTGTACTCAAACGCCCTGCAGGGCGCGCTGCTTGCCATGCTCATACTGTTCATCTTTTTAAGGAACATCAAGGCAACTCTCATCATAGGATTTTCCATACCCATTTCCATACTCCTTACCCTGATGTGCATGTCGGTCTTTGGCTTTACCCTTAACCTTATAAGCCTCACCGGCCTCATCCTCGGACTGGGCATGATAGTGGACGCTTCGATAGTCATCCTCGAAAACATACACAGCTACCGGAACCGGGGCGCCAAGAGCGAAATAGCCGCCATCCTGGGGAGCAGGGAAATGTTCAGGGCCATAGTCGCCAGTACCACTACGACGCTCTGCGTGTTTATTCCTCTTATCATTTACCGGAACGATCTTGAAATGATGGGGCAGATGTTTCAGGACCTGATTTTTACCGTGGTCATATCGCTTACCGTGTCCCTGGTAGTGGCGCTTACCCTGGTTCCCGCCCTGGCGGGCTCCATCATGAAACTTGACACCAGGAAACAGAAGCCGCTGCGCAATAAACTGCTCAGGGCCGTTGACAACGGAACCGAAGCTGTTTTGACGGCAATTGATAACGGGTACGCCAGGGCGCTGGATTACTGTCTCAATCACCGCCTCCTTGTACTGCTTTTTACCCTGCTGCTCCTTGCCTGGTCTTTCATGCAGTTTACCGGCGTCGGGATGAACCTCTTTGTCCGTTCCCGCACCGACGACAATGTAACGGTGAACCTTGCCATGTCCCAGGGTTCTACCCTTGAGGCCGCCGAGGCCGTGCTTCTTGATCTTGAAAAAGAGGTCAAGGAAAAAATCCGGGGCTATACCCACATCATCATAACCGCGCGCCGGGGAGGCCGCTCCGCCAGCCAGGGCTCGCTGCAAATCACCCTTCCCGAACCGGCGCGGCAGATAGACAGTCCCCAGGAAATAATTGACAAACTGACGCCCTTTATCCAGGAACTCCCCGGCGTTCAGGCGACTTTCAGATCGGGCCGCTCCATGTCCGCTACCCAGGCGGTGGAGATAGCGGTGAGTTCCCGGGACCATACGGCCCTTCTTGCCGCCGCCGATGAAATCAGAAACATACTTGTACGCCGTCTTCCCGAAATCGAAAATCCCGAAGTGGGTCTCAGCGAAGGCGGCCCGCAGCTTCAGGTTGAAATAGACCGGGACCGCGCCGCGGCCCTGGGCATATCCCTTGCGGCCATAGCGGGCGAGATACGCACCGCCTTTAACGGAACCAACGCGACAACCATACTCATGGGCGACCAGAGGGTCAATGTTACCGTACAGCTCCGTGAAGAAGACCGCAAAGCCCTCTACGATCTTGACTCGGTCTTTGTGATGGGCCGCGCCGGCCGCGTAACCCTTTCCAATGTGGCCCGTATTGTCGAGAACAGGGCGCCGTCAAACATCAGGCGGGAGAATCAGGAAGAAATCATCAGAGTTACCGGAGACCTCCCCCTGGGCCTGGCGGCAACGGAAATGCAGCGCCGTCTCGAAGAAACCGTAGAGGCCAATTTTGTTCCCCGCGAAGGAGTTACCATACGTTACCTGGGCGAGGCCAGGGAAATAGCCGCCTATAACCGCCGTTTTATTTTTATCATTCTGGTGGCGGTGTTCCTTGTCTTTGGCCTCATGGCAAGCCAGTTTGAATCTTTTGTTGATCCCCTTATCATATTCTTTTCTATACCGTTGCTCTTTATCGGGGTAATCTGGATTTACAAGATAGGGAACGAACCCCTCTCGGTATTCTCCATGGTCGGCGTTGTGGCCCTGGTGGGCATTGTGGTGAATAACGGCATAGTCCTTGTGGACTATACCAATACCCTGCGGGCCAGGGGGCGCATGGTCCGCGACGCCTGTGTCGAAGCCGGCCGCAACCGTCTCCGTCCCATACTCATGACAAGCCTTACCACCATACTCGGTATGGCCCCCATAGCCTTCTTTCCCGGAGAGGGCGCCGATACGATACAGCCCATAGGCAAGACCTTTGTAGGCGGCCTTACGGTAAGTTCCGCCATGACCCTCTTTATCACGCCGGTGCTGTATTCGCTTCTCAATGCCCGGCATGACAGAAAGCCCCGGTCCAGAGACGAAGTCTAATCATGAGGATATTGTCGGTACATGGAACCTGTTAAAACGGCCATTGTGGGCCTGGGCCGCATCGCGAGCCTTCTCGAAGACGACAGCCTCAGGGAAAAGCCCTGTACCCACGCCGGGGCTGTGGCGGCTAACCCCGGCCTCAAACTTGCCGCGGGAAGCGACAGCGACCCTGAAAGGCGGGATCTTTTTGCCCGGCGCTGGAAGGTTCCGGTCTATGAGGATGCCGCCTCCATGCTTGCCAAAGAAAAGCCCGGTATTTTCATTATAGCGACCCACCCCGACAGCCACGAGGCATACTGCCGCCTTGCTTCGGAAGCGGGCGTTCCCGTGGCGGTGTCGGAAAAACCCCTGGCCGGGAGGCTCTCCCCGGCCCGCCGCATCGCGGACCTTCACCGTAAGGGAAAAATAAAAATACTGGTCAATCATGAACGGCGTTATTCGGTCGATTATCAAAAGGCAAAAGACCTGCTCGGCGCGGAAAGTCTTGGCCGCGTACTCAGCGTCAGGGCCCTGCTCTACATGGGAGAGGGCCGCAGGCTCATCGACGTGCTCTGGCACGACGGTACCCACCTTGCCGACGCCGCCATGTTTTTAACCGGCGCGGAACTCCGCCATGTAAGAACCTGGGGCAGATCCCTTGCGTCCAGGGAAGGGACCGCCTTTCTTCTGGGCAGCCTCAGAAAGCGAACCCAAAACCCCGACCGGACCCCGGCGCGTTTTCCCGAAGGGGAAATTCCCTTTCTCATGGAAACAGGGGCGGGGAGGGACCATCTTGTTTTTGAGCTTGAATTTTCCTGCCGGCGGGGACGGCTCAGAATAGGGAACAATGTGTTTGAAGTCTGGGAAAGCGGGCCGAGCCCCTATGCCGAAGGGTTTAATTCCCTTAAAAAAACCAGCGGGGATTTTGCCGGACCCACCGGGTATTTTGCCAATATGATCGCCGACGCCCTTGCCTGCCATAATGAACCGGAAAGGGAACCCCTTTCAAGCGCCCTTGACGGATACCGGGTCATCAAATACCTCAGGTCGGCGGGCCGCTGGGCCTGAATCCGCATACCCCTTGACGTGTTCTTGATCCCATATAGAAGCCCGGTGAATTGACGACAAGCGCCAAAGCCGGTACTATAGGCGAACAGCGGAGGGTAGGCCAGTGGTTAAGCCACGAGTTTTGGGAACTCGATGTCGGGGGTTCAAATCCCCCCTCTCCGAATCCTCATTCGCCCGTGATATAGCGGTCGTCTTCCAGACCGGGGGGGAAGAGGTAGAGGTCGGGAAGTTTGAAGGTACGCTGCATGGAAAAAGCTCCGGCGACATCGTGTTCGCTTATGACCGGTATCCTGAAAGAATGGCTCAGGTCTTCAAAGCCCTGGGTCGAAATCCTGACTGAGTATTCAAAGGTCTGCCGCTGTCCCGTCTCGTCCGTATGCACCACATCGGGCCAGAAGGTAAAGGTTCCCTCGGTGTTGCTGACCAGCCTGTAGGGATTCTGCCAGTTTACGTCCTTCATGGGAACCAGGCTGCCGTTTCTGTAAAGTTCTATTTCCGCGCCTTCCAGGGGCGAGAAATTGAGGCCGTTAAAGGCCCTTCCTATTATAGTAGGAATATTGAAGACAGGGCTGTTGTCCGCGCCCCGCTCTTCCTCGTTTTTATGGTAGGGCCTGACCGTGGCGTTGATCCGCCTGATGCCTTCGTGGACCAGGGCGGTTATATCCGCTTCTTCCTGCTGCCTGTTAAGACTTTCCGTTTCTATCCGGGCTATGCCCCTGTTTGAAATCACATAATGGGGAGGCACGCGGTTAAGCACATAACAGACCGTATCCAGCCTGCACTGGCCGCAGGTGCAGAGTTTTTCGGGATTCTCCCGCCGGGCAATGATGTCGCATACTTCTTTTACCTTCTGAATAACGATTTCCTCGGTTATATTGTGAATCTCCATGGAAGCCTCCGTCCTTATATAACTTTACTGCTTTTTTTTAGTTATTCAATAGAGCGCCGATAATTTGCCCGTCATTCACCGTAAAACCATGCTTAGGATGCATGAAAATTCTGATAATTCTCAAGGTTTTCGTCAGATCCGCCACCATGCCGTCCTTGAAGGCGCTGGAACCGGCCGAAAAATTTTTCTCCTCATCCCGCACATAGAGGCCGGTCTCAAAGGACACCGGTTCAGGCAGGTCTATAATCAAGTCTTCAGGCGGTATTTTTTTTCCCGATACGCGGGAAAATTCCGCCGCCAGGCGTTCTTCGTAGAGGCCGCGCCTTTGCGGGTCAGCGAGAACGCCGTGTTCTTCTTCATTATATACCGATTCGGCGGAAACGGTATAGATCTGCCCGTCCCGTACCGCCCCGGCCAGCTTTCCCAGGGGGTAGTTTTTTGACGCCAAAAAATAAAAGAGGCCCTGGTCATCAAGGCCGTAGAGTTCTTCGGGGGCTATGACACTACTCTCAAGCCCGCCCAGTATGGCCTTTTTTATCATGGCTGTGGCGGAACGTACCGCGCGGTGCCAGTAGACCGTGCGGTACATGAGGTATTTGGCGAAAAGCACCGATTCAACGCCGGGTATGCCCCGCGAATCAATGGTAAGGCCCCGCTCCCTGTCGGGGTAGAGATGGCGGAATATAAAATCCACATCCTGGGCGCCGTAGGGCACACCGCAGTACCTGGCGTCCCGGTTGAGGTAGTCAAGTTTATCCGGGTCCAGAGCCCCGGAAAGCAGCCTGCGGTAAAAAACAAGTTCATCACCCTGAAACGGGAGGGAAGTGTCCACTATGGCTGCCGTAAGATAAGGGTCGGCGCCGGCCTTCCCTATAAGGCTTTTCAGGGGTTCTTCAAGAATAAGGTCCCCTGAAAGTTTTTCGTGCTCCCGTAAAGGGAGTTCCTTGAGCGAATGGGTATAGGGGAAGTGGCCCAGATCATGAAGCAGGGCGGCGGCAAGATAGGAAAGCACCCCGCGGGCAGTCATCCATGCCTCCCCGCCTCTCAGGGACAGATCCGCGACCAGGCGGCGCGCCAGGTGGTATACGCCTATGGAATGGGCGGCCCTGGTATGGGTTGCCCCCGGATAGGTGTAAAACGCGGGACCGAGCTGCATGATGCGGGTAAGGCGCATAAAGACCCCTGTTTCCGTGAGGGCCGCCAGTTCCGGGCTCAGGTATACATGGCCCCAAAGCACATCCCTGACCGGTTCCGTGTATCCGTCCTCCAGCACATCCCGTATAGCCTGTTCCATAGCCGCTCCCTTATGCGTATTCCCTATATGAAACATAAATTGACCTTTTTTGTACAGGTGTTTACAATGGAATAAGGAAGGATCGGGTGTCTGGGAGAGGAAGGGAGTTTTATTCCGCTGTTTTACTGATTTTTATATGCTGCCTTTTGGGCTGTGTTTCAGGATGTTCCCGGAATTCAGGGAATCAGGATCAGGAGGAAGAAGCGGAAGCGCCGGCTCTGACTGAGGCCCCGGTACAGGAGCTTTCAGGCGGGAGCGCGGGTGAGGCGCCTGGCGGAGCCGTACAAGAGACGCCCGGCGAGGCCGTACAGGAAGGCGAGGGCATACAAGGTGTGCCTGAGGACCTTACGCCGCGGGACGCCCCCCTAGAAACGCCCCCTCCCGCGCCCTCCGGTGTAAGCGAGGCCCCGGCTCTGGTGGTAAACGATATTCCCGAGGCGCTCCGTATACCCCGCCGGGGAGAATCGCCAAGGTTTCCCCGGGACAGGTTTATAGGCCCTCTGGGCCGGGGGGATGCCGACGCCGGCGCCTACCGGTACGCCTGGGGCCTCATGGAATCCCTTCTTGCGGGGGAAAGCCGGGAGAACGCCCTTTCGGGCCTGGCGGGAACGGAAGAACTCATCCGCGTACTGGACGAGGTACAGCCTGAAAGTTTCAGAATGGGAAGCGGGCAGGATGAGGGCGATAACAGTTTTTCCTTTCTGGTGCGTTTTATGGGTTCCGGAAAATCCTCATCCGGAGAGGTATATGTACGGCTTGAGAATGAGCGCTGGACTTTTGAGGACATGATACTGGAGGAGGAGCCTGAGGGGGAGGTCAGCCGTTTTGACTATCCTTCCTATCAGCAGTTTTTTTAGATGGCAACGCCGATTAAACGTATAGAAAAAGATTTTCTTCTCAAGGTGCTTTATGACGAGCAGCTTCCGGTCATGTACCTCAGAAACCGTACCGAATATGTACTCCATGTCGAAAAGCCCACCAGGACCGAAATGTACCTCATCTGCGACAGGCCCATAAGCGGCATCAAGGCCAATAAACGCATGGAGCTGATGTTTGATTATCACGGCCAGGTTATCATTTTTTCGGTACTGGTAACTCTGATCAAGGATGAACACATCATAGCCGAAGCTCCCGAGTTTCTTTACAAGAACCTCGCCCGTTCTTTTTCCCGGGTACAGTCCCCGCCCGATCTTACGGTGCAGTTTTCCTTTTCCGGGGACCGCTATTCCCTTTCGTTTCCCAAGATACAGGATTATGAAAGTGAAAATGTGTCCGGCCTGATTCAGAATGTAAATCCCCAGGACCTCCAGGGCCTTATAGGCCAAATGGCCCAGTGGATCAAGGATTACGCCGACGGGTATAAGCTCATCATCTTTAAGGACCAGAAACCCTCAAGCACCGAAGAACGCATAGTCGCCGAAACCGGCAAGAGCCTTTTTTTGGCCAATACCCAGAGCAACCTGCCCAGGACAGACCCCTATCCCAAGAAACGCATCATCACCGAAGATATGTTCCGCCGCTACCTTGAAAGCACGGGGGTAAGCCCCCAATACATTGACGAAGCGATTGTCCGTTTCCTTAAAAGTAAATTCGACAAGCAGATATATTCTGACGCCTGGATACCCATACTGTTCCAGGAATATGTCATAGGCTATATCCATGTGTGGATCAGTAAAGAAGGCAAGGCGCCCTTTGATTATGCCCTTACCGACACCCTGTACCAGTTTGCCAAGGTGCTGGCCTATTCTCTTAAAATGAACGGGTATTTTGATTCGGGCCTTATCAAGGAAGAGCGCTTCGAAGGCAGGGTGATAGACATAAGCGTTTCGGGGCTCCTTTTTGTATACCCCAATTCTAATCTTTCGGTCGCGCTGCTGCCCGACAGCGAGCTTGCCATCAAGCTGATTACCCCGAAAAGGTCCATAAGCGCCAGCGCCCGCATCGTGAGGCGCTACAAGGACAGCTCCATGGGTTATTTCGGCTGCCGCTTTCTGGACATGCTTCCTGAGGATATGCGCTTTCTCTTTGAATTTATCTACGGCAAGCCCCTGCTTGACCAGGACGTAAATTTCCTCGCCGGTCAGGTCTAGCGTTGAAACGGCCATTGATCAGTATGCCGGGGGTTATATTGATTATGGTATTGCGTTTAGCGTATCCGTCTTTTGCTGAAACTACTGTATATTTCGATAGCCTGTTCATAGAAGCGGAAATTACTAACCAAAACCATCAAAGCGAGAATGTCATTTTTGACAGAGACAGGTTACAGGACTGTTATATTTATAAAACCAGAAATTTTTTACATCGTACTATTAGAGAACATTATGTTGAATACCGGGATTATAATATTATGCTGATATCAGAAATAATCAACGAAATTGAATATGTAAGGGATTTTCTGATAATCAAAAAACGTACCCCTGAAACTACTTTGGCTGATGGCGCGGTACAAGTCAATAATGGTGATTTTGACTGGGAATTAACGGTTGTCGTTAATCGCAGATGGCGGGGAAGCACAGACGATATAAGTCAGGCATTCAAAATAAATTTTGAAACCAAAAAAATCGAACCTTTTAGCTTTATTACGCTCCGGCTGTATAGCGAGGTATAAAACCTGTCTGTTTTTGTTGGAATGGTCCTTTTCCGCCAAAATTGTTACCATGCCGGTCCCCGCGCAAGGGATTGGAGGGGGCGCGAAGCGCGCCCCCGCAGGGCTGGCCCGGAGGGGCAGACCGAGGAGGCCGGAGCGAAGCGGAGCCCCGGAAAGCCCGGTTTTTTGCGGTGCAGCCGCAAAAAATGCGCCAAAATACAAAAATATCCGCTGTATTTTTTGTCCCGGGTTCGGAATTGGCGGGCTTTTTATACAATTTTCTTGACCATTGCGCATTGTTTTGCGTATATTAGATACATATTTTACTAACCACCCATATACAACGGAGGAAGATATGAAAGTCAAACCCTTAGCCGACCGGGTTATGGTCAAGCTCGAAAAGAACGAGGCCAAGACCGCCGGGGGAATCATCATTCCCGATACCGCCCAGGAAAAGACCCAGACCGGTACGGTCGTGGAAATCGGGGACGATAAGGATGTCATTAAAGTCAAGGCCGGGCAAAAGGTGATGTACGATAAGTACGCCGGAACCCAGGTAAAAGTGAACGGCGAGGAACACCTTATTCTGAAATTTTCCGATATTATAGCGGTCATCGAGTAAGGCCGAATCCTGTCCGGTGTTTCGGGCCCGGGGTGTCGGGGGGCTCATTGCTTCCCGGCGCCCCGTGTGGTTTTTTGGGCCGGGCGCGGAACCTCGGGCAGCGTACCGTGGAGCCCGGTTTCAGCCTGAAAATCGCGCCGAATTAAAAGGCGTCCGTTGACAAATTTCTCTTAAAAAGGTATAGTATTGAAAGCGCTGGCCCGGAAGGGTCTGCGGTGCTTTTATATTCCCCTGTAGCTCAGTTGGCAGAGCAAGTGGCTGTTAACCACTGGGTCCGTGGTTCGAACCCGCGCGGGGGAGCTAACATTATTCCTTATACTGTAAAGAATTAAGGAATCCGGGTAAGTCCTTCCCCTTGGCGC
>JAISCK010000092.1 GCA_031265635.1 Spirochaetaceae bacterium | reverse complement strand
CCGCCTTCTCAAGCCGCGTGAGCGCCCCTTCCAGGACGGAGCGGGGGGCGGCAAGGTTTATCCGTTCAAAGCCTCTGCCCTCGGGGCCGAAGATGTAGCCTTCATCAAGGAAGAGCAGGGCCTTTTCGGTCATGAAGCGTTCCAGATCGCCGTAGTCCATGCCGAGGCCCCGGCAGTCCCACCACTGGAGATAGGTTCCTTCGGTCCTGAAAACCTTTATGCCGGGTATGCGGCCGGCGATGAAGGTTTCGGTAAAATTCCTGTTTTCTTCCAATACAACAAGCAGCGCCTCAAGCCAGGCTTCCGCCTTTGTATAGGCAAGCTCGCAGGCTTTTACGCCTATGAGGTTGAGTTCCATGTTGGCGTTGCGCCTCAGCACCGCTTCCCTGTATTTTTTTCTGAGGAGCGGGTTTTGGATGATGATGTTGGACGCCTGAAAACCGGCGGTGTTAAAGGTTTTGCTTGGCGCGGTACAGACAACGGTTTTTTCGGCCAGTTCCGCGCTGATTGTGGGGAGCGCCAGATGGGGCCTTTTGTCCAGAATGAGGTCGTTGTGGATTTCATCGGAAATTACCGTAACGCCGCTTTTGAGGCAGAGACCGGCAAGGGTCTGGAGTTCCTGCTTTTCCCAAACCCGGCCTACGGGATTGTGGGGGCTGCAAAAAAGGAGCAGCGTATTGTTCCGGTCGCCGAGCAGTTTTTCAAGGAGGGTAAAGTCCATTTCATAGCGGCCGTTTTGTACCACCAGGGGACAGAGGACGGTTTTTCTGTTGTTCTGGCTGATTGCCCGGTAAAAAGGGGCGTAGACCGGGGGCATGACGATGACCCCTTCGCCGGGGGCGGTAAAGGCGTCAACGCAGT
Source organism: Spirochaetaceae bacterium (assembly GCA_031265635.1). Classification (GTDB taxonomy): domain Bacteria; phylum Spirochaetota; class Spirochaetia; order Treponematales; family Breznakiellaceae; genus JAIRTD01. Next base: position 2,034 of record JAISCK010000092.1, on the reverse strand, counting down.
GAAACAGGGCGGGAACCACGCCGTTGGAAGGGACTATCCACTCCGCCCCTGTTTCCCAGTTGTGGCGTCTTTTCATCCAGGAACATACGGCGGAATAATAGGAAGGGGTGAGGTTCCCGTAACCCGGAACAGCGCTTCCGAGGTATTCCATGAGCCCCTGCCGTATTTCCGGGGCCAGGACGAATTCCATATCGGCCACCGAGAGGGGCACTATGTCCGGCCCCAAACCGGGGTTTATGTTCCGCATAAGGGCCCATTTTGAAGAATCCGGGCGGTCCGCGCTGGTAAGCGTCGTAAAATCGTACATACAGGTATCCTAGCATTTTTACGTTATTTCGGATAGTTTTTTACGATGCACCTTGACGAAATTGAAAGCATACAATATTCTGTTGTTAATCCTATAGGAATTATAGGAGAAGTGAAATGATAAGTCTTGAGGGAGTATCAAAGCATTACGGCCCTGTGGCCGCGGTCAAAAAGGTGAGCCTTGTCATCCCCAGGGGGAGCATCTACGGCATCATAGGCAAGAGCGGCGCGGGCAAATCAACGCTGCTCAGGGTAATGAGCCTTTTGGAGAGCCCCGACGGGGGAGCCGTGTACTATGGGGACGAGCGGGTGGATGTGCTTGCCGGAAAGGAACTCCTTTCCCGCCGGAGGAAGATGGGTATGATTTTTCAGAATTTCAATCTTTTTGCCTCCCGTAATGTGCTGGGCAATATCAGTTATCCCCTGGAAATAGCCGGTTTCCCCAAAAAGGCGGTATATGAACGGGTGGATGAACTTTTGGAACTGGTGGGCATACAGGACAAAAAAAAGGCGCTGCTCAAGGAACTTTCAGGCGGCCAGAAACAGCGGGTCGCGATAGCGCGGGCCCTGGCAGCCAGCCCCGAGGTTCTGTTCTGCGACGAAGCGACCAGCGCCCTTGATCCCCAGACCACGCGGTCCATACTTGCTCTCATAAAGGAACTCCAGTCCCGGCTGAAAATAACCGTAGTACTCATAACCCACCAGATGCAGGTGATTCGTTCAATCTGCCAGCATGTGGCGGTGCTGCATGAAGGGGAGCTTGCCGAAGAAGGAAGGCTGGACGAGGTATTTAACGCCCCCAGGTCCAGGGCGGCGCGGGAGCTCATCTATGAATAGCTCAAGCCTCCGGGACGTACTGGTCCTGCTTCCCCTTCCCACAGCCGAAACCCTGTACATGACCCTGGTTTCAACCATACTGGCGTCAATCATGGGCTTTCCCCTGGGAGCGTGGCTTTATTCCACCGCGCCGCTGGGGCTTAATCCCCGGCCGCTTTTGTACAGCGTCATTTCCCGGGTGGTAAACCTTTTCAGGTCCATGCCCTTCATCATACTGATTATCCTGGTGTTTCCCCTGTCAAGGCTCATAGTGCGGACCAGCATAGGCCCCACAGCCACCATAATCCCCCTTTCCCTGGCGGCCTCCCCCTTTGTAGCCCGCATTGTCGAGTCCGCCCTTGCCGAGGTCGAAGGCGGCGTACTGGTAGCCGCAAAGGCCATGGGTTCAACATCATTACAGATTATTTTGAAGGTACTGGTTCCCGAAGCCCTTCCCGCCCTGGTTTCGGGCCTGTCCCTGACCATCATCAACCTCATAGGCTATTCTGCCATGGCCGGCGCGGTAGGCGGCGGCGGCCTCGGGCACCTTGCCATCAGTTACGGGTATCACCGCTTCCGCATGGACGTAACCATAGCCGCGGTGATTATCATACTGCTCATGGTTGAGCTTATACAAAAAGCCGGCTCCGACCTGAGCAGGAGGTTGCTGTCCAAACGGTGACATCTAAGGTTATTCTTTCAAAATTGAAGTTTTGAAAGAACCGTTAGTATTTTCAATATTTTTTTGGAGGAATGTATGAAGAAGGTTTTTATTCTGGCCGGCGTTCTGGCTCTGGCGGCGGTTCTGCCCGTATCCGCCAGGCCGAACAGTGACAATGTTCTCAAGGTGGGCGCGACCCCGGTCCCCCACGCGGAACTGCTCAATCTCGTTAAAAGCGATCTTGCCGCCCA
>JAISCK010000213.1 GCA_031265635.1 Spirochaetaceae bacterium | reverse complement strand
CTCAGGCAACAGCGCCCGCGGCCCAGGCGCTCCGCGCCCTGATCCTTTCACTTGGCCTTCCCCCGGACAGCCTTTCAGGCTTTCTCATTGCTTCGTTCAAAAATTTTTCCATGGCCATGGACCCGGCCCAACTTGCCAAAATCAGGAAGCAGTTGGGCCGCCTTGCCTCACCGGTCCGCGCCCTGGCCGCCGCCGCCGCGGCCAACAAGGGCGTCGCCCTGCGTGATGAAGCCCTCTCCGCCTATGCCTCGGCCATAGATCCCGCCTCGGAGAATTCCGGTGATGCAAAGAACAGGCAAGGGTATTCCAAAAAACGAAAGGATTTGAGCGCTTTCAGGGAAATCCCGGCCCTTGCCAAAGAAATAAAGGCCCTTTCCGGGGCCGTTGATTCCCCGTGGACCCTTCTAAACCGCCTCCCCGGAAAAAACGGCGCTTTCTGGATGGTTTTCCCCTTAAATTGTTCGGCTGATGGCATTGATTTTGATATTACCCTCCGCCTGCTGCTGGAAAACCAGGGCGGCCTTCCCCTCAGGGCAATGCGTCTTGCCGTGGATATTATCAGCGCCGGGGGCCGCCGGCTCTTTGTGCTGGACAGGCCGGGAGCGGGCGGGGAGGCGCGGCTGTACCTTGATCCCCTTCCTTCCAAAGCCGGGCAAATGAGGCTCGAAAAGGAACTGCGCAAGGTTCTTGTTCCCCCGGCAGGCGGCGTCAGGATTCTTGAGGCCGGCGGCCTGTTTGTCCTTGACGGAGAGGCCGGCCTTCCCCTTCAAATAGATGAGGAAGCCTGATGGCCGAACTGAGAAACAAGCGGGCCGCGGCCTTGGGATACGCCGCCGGGAAAGAAGCGCCTGAACTTTTGGCCAAGGGCAGGGGCCGGGAGGCGGAACGCATCATCGAGCTTGCCCTCGGGGCGGGTATAGAAATAGTCGAAGACGCGGCCCTGTCCGCGCTACTTGATTCTCAGGTAAAAGTGGGCGATTATATACCAGAACACTGTTGGGAACTTGTTGCCAAAATCCTGGCTTTTGTGCTAACAGAGGAAAAAAAATGAAGAAAATTCCGGTAAAATCCTTGCGGGCAGGATCATCGTTTACCGAACCTGTCTATATCGAAGGAAACAGCATTCTCGTGCCGGCAGGGATAGCCATTCGAAAAAAGGACCTGGACCGCCTTGCGTCCTGGGGCGTTGATTCGGTTACGACCGACGGCGAGATAATTAACGCGGACGAACAGGCAAAGGAAGCTGGAGAAGCGAAAAAAGCCGCTGAACAAAAATCCGGCGGCCTCCTTTCCCTTACCGATGTAAAAGAAAATTCCGGGGCCTACAGAACCTATACGGATCTTATCTCCAAACTGGATGAGGTGTTCACCAATATAGGATCGGGCGTAGCCATAGAAGTCAGGTCCATTGACAATATTACCGGCGGCCTGCTCTATGTTGTCAGGGAACAGCGGGATCAGATTATCGGCTTTATACTCGGCGGCGAGGTTTCGGGCCGCGAAATGGCAAAAAGTTCGGTCAATACCGCCATACTGACCGCCCTCATCGCGCTGGAGATGAAGCTCCCCAACCACAAGGTCATGCAGATTACCACCGGCGCGCTGCTCCATGACGCGGGCATGCTGCGGCTTCCCAAAGAAATCACGGAAAAAAAGGGCGGCCTGAGCGCCGCCGAAATCCAGCGTATGCAGGCCCATCCCCTGTATACCTATAAGATCATCTGCAAGGAACTTCTTTACCCCGAAGATGTAGGCGTCGTGGCTCTCCAGCATCACGAGCGCTGGGACGGCGAGGGATACCCCCGGCGGATCTCGGGGACCGCCATAGACCTGGGCGCCCGCATCGTTTCGGTGGCCGACGCCTTTGAGGCCATGGTAAGCGAGAAGCCCTACCGCAACTCCATGATGGGGTATCAGGCAATGAAAAACCTGCTTTCCGACAATTCCCGCCGCTTTGACCCTGATGTGCTTAAAGCCTTTATTCAAACTATGGGAATTTACCCCATAGGTTCCATAATACTCCTTAATAACGGCGCCATAGCCAGAGTGGTGGAGGTCAGGGGCAACGCTCCCCTGAGGCCCAATATACGCATACTCATTGACGAATTCGGCAAAGTTTTTAAGCAGGATGAAGGCGATATTATCGAGCTTTTGACCGAAAAGAGCCTTTTTATTGCCAAGGCTCTGGACCCCCGGGAACTCAGCAAGAAGAAATAAGTGCCCGGAAAAACGGCCCCACAGGATAATCCGGCAAAGGGCAGGGCGGGCGAAGAGCGGGCCGGGTGCTTTCTCCGCGAAAAGGGTATGCGTATTCTTGCCCGGAACTACCGTACCAGAACAGGCGAAATCGACATTATCGCCCTTGACAACGAAACCGTGGTGTTTGCCGAGGTTAAAACCTGGTCCGCCCTGGACTTTGCCGACCTGGAACAGAGCATAGACCGGAAAAAGCAAAAACGTATCATTGAAACAGCTAAGTATTTTCTGTCTTCCCATCGAGAATATAATGGTATGGATGTGCGCTTTGATGTCCTCTTTTTGGATGTTTTGGACATAAAGCATATTGAATCGGCTTTTCTGGAGTAGCTATGGCGGTTCCCCGGCCTGAACAATACGGCAAATCACGAATTGAAAATTTACGCGAACTGATGGATAATAAGGAATATTTAGACCAGGCGATCCATCGTATTGCCCAGATACTAAGTAATGAAATTGTTCACAGTGCCGCGGGGGCGGATTTTGCCGGAAATCCCGCGGGAGGCGAGGGGTATAATGAGTAACAACGGAAGAGGCGGACGCCGCCGTCCTTTTAAAAACCGGGACAGGGGAAATTCCCCGCCCGCCTTCACGGGAAACGCTCCCGGTAGTTCCAGGGAAAATCAGGATTTCCGGTCCCTGACGGGAAATTCCGGGTCCTGGCAGAAAGACGGAAAAAAGGGCGGAAAGCCCCGTTTTGACAAGAACCGGGGTGTTCTGGTAGACAGGCCAAAATGGACAGCGCCCACGATAAGCCAGGAGCCGCTTCCCGAGCCGGACTGTCCGATCTGCGGCAAGCCCGTAAAGGACCTGGCGGCGGCGCTTACCGACAAGGATTCCGGGACACCTGTTCATTTTGAATGTGTACTCAGCGCCCTCAACGGGCGGGAGTTTCTTGAAGAGGGCGATCAAATGAGCTATATAGGCGGCGGCCGTTTCGGCATAGTCCACTACAGTAACCCCCAGGATCACAGAACCTTTCAAATTAAAAAGATACTTCAATGGGAGGAACAAAATAGCCGTTCAGACTGGCGCAGCCAGGTTACGGAGCGGTATTCAACAACATAATGAACGCCGGCGCCGAAGACGATTTCCTGTCCAATCCCAGGGTTCTCGAACAGTACGGCCTTTTGCGGGAAATAGGAATTTTCCGGCATATTGACAACCTGAACAACGAAATACGGGGATACAAAAATATCCTCAACAGCGCGTCGGATATTTTTAACCGCGCCACTATTGACGACATCATGGACGCTACAGTCTGGCAGCTTTCGGATCATTTTTTGCCGTCGTTTATCTTTTTTATACTCAGGCCCCTTCAAAATAAGGAAACCATTACCACCAAGGGCTACAAGAATTACAAAATGATAGACCTCTCGCTTGATATTGACAGCATAGCCCCCTTTGAGGCTTTTTTTCAGGAATATAAAAAACCCATAAGTTATGACCTGCTCCTTGAGCGTATGGAAGACAAGGAAACGGTCAGGGTGATGGAGGATCTTCATCCCGAACTGGTGGTCCCCATAATCGGGCCGTCGGGCCTTTACAGCCTCATCCTCATCGGGTCAAAACTGCTGGGAGACAAGTACAATACCCAGGAGTTGAATTACCTCACCCAGCTCATGTCCTTTGTCGCCCAGGCCATACAAAACCATCTTCATTATGAATATTCGGTGCGGGACGTAAAGACCGGCCTTTTTAACCACGGCTTTTTTATGAGCCGCCTTAACGAGGAACTGGCGCGGGTAAGGCGTTTCAAAAAACCCGCTTCCCTCATGGTGCTTGATGTGGACAAGTTCAAGAATTTCAATGACAGCTACGGACACCTTGCCGGGGACAGGGTTCTTGAGGCCATAGCTCTGACCCTCAAGAACTGCGTCCGTACCGAGGATATACCCTCCCGTTTCGGCGGGGAGGAATTTACCGTGCTGCTTCCCGATACCGGTAAAGATACCGCCTGGATAGTGGCCGAAAGACTGCGGACACAGATTGCCGGGATGACCGTTCCCTGGTCGCCTCCCCTGCCCAGGGTTACGGTCAGCATAGGCATGGTCAGCTTTACCGGAAACGATCAGGCTGGTCCCGAAGAAATTATCAAGCGGGCCGACGAGGTCCTCTACCTTTCCAAAGAACGGGGCCGGAACCGGACTACTGTCTGGGGCACGGGCCTCCTTTTCAGGCTTGAACAGACCAAGCAGGAAAAGCCCGGCGGGCTTCCCGTGGCGGATGAGATCGAAGGAGCGGTACTATGACCGGTGTGATAGGCGCTATGGAAGACGAAGTAAAGATGCTCCGTTCCCGCATGAAGTATGCCCAGACCAGAGCAATAGGTCCTTTTGAATTTATCTCAGGCGAGCTTGAAGGCAGGGAGGCCGTGCTGCTGCGCTGCGGCATAGGCAAGGTAAACGCCGCCCTGGGGACCGCCTTTCTCATCCGGGAGTACCGCCCCGGCCTGGTTATCAATTCAGGTTCGGCGGGCGGCATAGACCCTTCCCTCAGTTTCGGCGACGCTGTTATTTCCACGGGACTTCTCTACCACGATGTGGACCTTACCGGCTTTAACTATGTTCCCGGCCAGCTCCCCGGCTGTCCCGCGGTATTCCCGGTCAAAGAGGACCTTATACTCAGGGCGGAACGGGCTGTGGCGGAACTCAAAGCCGAAAAGCTCCTGCCCCCGGAATTTAACGGCGTCAGGGGCATCATCGCGTCGGGAGACGTATTTATGTGTGAGAGCGCCCGTATTAACGCGGTAAAAGCACTTTTCCCCCAGGTAAAGGCCGTGGAGATGGAAGGCGCCGCCGTAGCCCATACCTGTTTTCTCTTTGATGTCCCTTTCCTGATCATCAGGGCTCTTTCCGACATAGCCGGCGCCGAATCGCCCATGACTTTTGACGAATTCCTTCCGGCGGCGTCAACGCACTCAGGGCAGATAGTCTGCCGTATCATAAAGGAATATGAGGTATAATTATGGAAAAGATCGCCAGTTTTCAGATTGATCATCTCAGGCTCCTTCCGGGGCTCTATGTGTCCCGCAAAGACCGTTTCGCTCAGACCGTACTCACCACCTTTGACCTCCGCTTCAAGCAGCCGAACCAGGAGCCGGTGATAGATATGCCGGCCCTGCATACCCTGGAGCATCTTGGCGCGACCTTTCTCAGGTCCCACCAAACATGGGGAAACCGTATCGTGTACTTTGGTCCCATGGGCTGCCGCACCGGCTTTTATCTCATAGCCGAAGGCAGCCTCGTTCCAAACGATGTACTTTCCCTCCTCGATGAAATGGCCTCCTGGATACTTGCCTTCGACGGCCCCATCCCCGGCGCCAGCCCCGCCGAATGCGGCAACTGGTCCGAGCAGAACCTCAACATGGCAAAATGGGAAATGCGCCGCTACAGGGACACGCTTAAAAACGCCGGCCCTGAACGGCTCAATTATCCGGCGTGACGGCCCAGGTTGTGCATGAACCGCCGGGGCAAATTGACAAAAACAGGCTTTTCAGGTATAGTAGAATCTCACAAGGGAAAAGCGGCCGTCGTATAACGGTATTACCCTAGCTTCCCAAGCTCGTGACGCGGGTTCGACTCCCGTCGGCCGCTGGTAATGTAAACCTTTATACTTGATGATAATTCCACTTGATTTATGATACTATATTTGATACTATAATACTATGGCACATGAGGATAAAATAATTACAAAGATGAAAAATCAGCCTCATGGTATCCGTATGGATGAAGCGGACAAGGTATTAACCGCAAACGGTTATCGCCTTGACAGGCAACACGGTTCTCACCGGCAATATGTCAATAAAAGCGGTGATGTTATTACCGTCAAAGAGTCAAATCCGCTTAGAAAACCTTATGTCGTCGCCATATTAGAGCGTATAGGAGAAAAATAATGAAAACGACTGCTAAAGAAATAAAACCCTATTTGGAAATGCCGTACAATATAATAATTCAGCATATTGTTGACGAGGGTGGAAACTATTATTATGCCACTGTTCTTGAATTTGACGGTTGTATGAGTGATGGAACCACATATCAGGAAGCATTTGAAAACATCCAGGATGCAATGAAAGGATGGATAGAAACCAAAATTGAAAACGGCTTTCCGGTTCCGCCCCCGATAATCAAGGAAAAATACAGTGGAAAATTTATTGTCCGGCTTCCCAAAACGCTTCATGCCAGACTTGCTATTGAGGCGGAAAAAGAAGGGGTGTCTCTTCATCAATACGCTTTATACAAATTAAGCGTATAAATCAAAGTGTCATCAACGCTGGGGTTTTCGGTAAACCTTTCGGCATAACAGGGGGGCTCAGGCTTAAACCAGGGCTGCGGCCCATGCCTGGAGGGCGATGCCCGCGGCTACGGCGACGTTGAGGGAGCCTTTGGCGCCGTAGGTGGGTATGGTGAGCCGGCCCAGGGACGCGCCGGCCATATCCAGAGCCTTGCCGCTGAGACCCAGTTCCTCAGAGCCGGTAAGCATGACGCCCTGTTTCGGGAAGGCAAATTCGCCGGGGGCGGTCCCCCCGCTTTCCAGGGCAAAAACAGGAAGTCCTGTTGACGCAAGTTCATCGAGGGGATCAAGGCCGTTTCGCCGCCAGGCCACAAGGTCCACGCAGCCCATGCCGCTCCTTCTGGCCCGGGCATGTTCAGGGTCGGCGCAGAGGGGGGAGAGGATGATTTTTTCGACGCCAAAGGATTCGGCGCTGCGGAATATGGCCCCCACATTAAAGGGCGAGCGTATGTCTTCAAGATAGATAAACATGCCGGGAAAAACGCGCCGCTTTGCCGGATCAAGTTTTCCTCCCGTATCAAGAAAATCCCAGTCTGCGGTCTGTCTTCCTGTTTCAGCAAGAAGTATGTGCCGCACGGTATTGAGGGCCCGCCGCGCGGGGGACCTGCCGTCCTGCCCGGGGGCAGCTTCCGCTTCCCTGAGCGCGCTGCGGGCTTCCCTGAGAGCCGACGCGGCGGCGGGGGAAAAATCCGGGTCCCGGACGAGTAGTTCCACAAGATCGGTGTCGCGATCTGATACGCGGGGAAGTTCTTTTTCGGCAAAACATATCAGTTTAAGAATTTTTCTCAGGCGCTGATGGCGGGGCAGTCTTTCCAGTTTTAAAAGGGAAATCATGGCCTTGGGACCTCTTCTAAAAACAGAGGCTGCTAGAATGCCTGCTTCAAAATATCGTAGGCATCTTCTGCGGATATGGTCTTTGGCGAATAGGACACAAATTCCAGGTCCCGTGCCGATTCCGCCACTGTAACCAGTTTATCCAGCGAAAGGTCAAATTCCTTGAGCCGCGCGGGGACTTTGAGCAGGCCCATGCGGCGGCGTATGCTCTCTACGGCCATGTTCGCCGCGTCGGTTACAGAGGCCCCTTCCACAGGTTCGCCGAGGAGACTGGCTACTTTGGCCATTTTTTCGGGCCTGGCGGTAATCATGCGCTCAAGCACATAGGGGAGGATGGCGGTGGAACACCAGGACTTAGCCACAGGGAAGCGGCCGTTCAGGGCATAGGCCAGGGCCGTTCCTATGCCGGGGGCGCTGGTGGCGCAGCCCAGGGCCATGAGGAGCCCGGCGTTGGTTGAACCTCCTACGAGGTCGAAGATGCGGTTCTCCATATAGGAATCCATAATGGCGGCATAGAGGCTGATGCTGTGCTCAAACAGGGCGTCTGAAAGAAAATGCGCCCTGGTGGAACAGTACCCTTCCACGCAGGCGCAGAAACCGTCAAAAGCCGTGGTGGAGGCGAATTTCTCCGACAGGGATTCCGAGAGCCCGCCGTCTATAATGGTCGCCGTGCAGATACCACGGGGCGTCTTGATGAGTTTGACCGACCTGTCGCGGTGGTCTACGGCGATAAAAGAATCGGAAAACAGAAAAGGGTCCCGTCCTGTGGTTGGTATGGCCAGATAGGGGAGGAAAGCCCTGTCCGGGTTTTTCCCGTCCAGAAGATCAAAGACCGGTACGGAAGAATTGACCAGCATGGCGCACAATCTGGCTGTGGTTTGGGTTTTAAGTCCCCCGAAACCCACGATAATCGAGCAGCGCGCGCCCCTGGCAAGATCGGCAGCGGTTTCGGCTACCGCCGCGGTGGCCTGGGCGGGTATATCATCAAAAATCAGGGTTTCGACATGGGCATTTTCAAGGATCGAAAGAAGCCGGTCTATGAATTTATTTTCGTACAACACCTGTTCGGTGAGTATAAAGGCTTTCCCGCCGTTGGCGGCGCAGATGGCCCCTGCCCGGTTTATCGTATCCGTGCCTATGATAATTTCAGGATCAAGTTTGAAGGATATATCAGTCATCGTCTTTGAAGCTCCTCCATAGTAACGAAAAAAAAGGCGGAACCCTGCGGCACCCCTTAAGGAATGTCCTGGCTCCGCCCCTCTTCCGCGCCGTTGCGGCTCCTAAAGGCCGAAGGCGTCCATTATTTTATCGGCCGTAGCCTTGATGACAACGTCATTGAGATAATCAGGATCGTTTATTTTTTCCCTGAGCTCGGCTATGCGGTCGGCCCTGGTAGCGGGGGCCGCGGACACGAGTTCCAGGACCTGGTAAATTTCAGCCTTTTCCTTAGCTTCCTGCGAAAGGGCTATGGAATCCGCCTGGGAACCGGGATTTACCTGGCCGCTCCGGTTGGTTTTTTTACCGGGCTGAATGGGATCTATGGAACCTATCCTGTCGATCATCATACTTGTTATCCTAATCTCTAGTATCGCACGTCTTGAAAAAATAATCTACTGATTATTTTTCCTTACATATATTATCGGCGTCCTGAGCCTCAAATTTAACCTTTTTTTCCCGAAACATACACGGAAAATTCGCCTTTTTGGGTATCCCGGACAGCCAGACGGTCCCTGACCTCAGACGCCCTTCCCCTCAGGTATTCTTCATGGAGTTTGGTCATTTCCCGCCCTACACAAATATACCGTTCACCATCTAAATCGGCAAGATCGTCCAGCAGCTTGAGTATCCTGAATGGCGATTCGTAAAGAACGAAAGCCTCTTTCCGGTCAAGAAGCTCCGCAAGCCTGGACCGCCTTTTTCCCGCCTTGGGGGATACAAAACCCTCAAAAACCACGGTCTTGTCCATACCTCCGGCAATGCTGACCAGGGCGGCAAAGGCCGACGGTCCGGGCACAGGCAGCACCGGATAGCCCGCTTCCGCCGCCATGCGGACCAGGACCGCGCCGGGGTCGCTCAGGCAGGGAGTCCCGGCGTCGCTGGTATAGGCCGCATCCTGGCCCTGGGCAAGAACGGAAAGGACTTTTTCCGCGGCAAAACGTTCATTTTGGGCCCTGCAGGAGACCATTTTTACCTTGATTCCCAGATGATTGAGCAGTTTAAGGGTCTGGCGGGTATCTTCGCTGGCCACAAGGCCGGCTGTTTTAAGAATTTCCGCGGCCCTGGGGCTTAAATCTCCCAAATTCCCTATAGGAGTGCCGATAATATACAAGGTAGCCACAGGGGTACTATATACGCTGCCCATTCCGCTGACTAGGGGCAGGCGTGACCAAAAGGTATTATGGGTTCATATATTCAGGCTTTGGCTTTGTCCATAATCGGCGTTTTTTTCCTCTGGTTTGGATATACTCTTTTTTTCCGTAACACGTTTATAAAAGTGGGGAGACGCCGCCGCAGAAAATCTCGGCGCATCGTCTCCGGAGTTCCCGGCGCCCCGCGTACCTGTCCTGTATGCTCGGCTGTTCTTGCCAAAGGCGAGCGGGTAAAATCCACCGCCTATCCCTCGATGGGAGGCGTGGACAGACTCATGTATATTTCCGGCTGTACCTACTGCCTTGAAGGGGACAGAGTAAGGTCCTGCCCGGTCTGCGGGGCGATTCTCAAGGCAGGCGACATTCTGGTTGCCCGCATGTATGATAAACCGGGACG
>JAISCK010000252.1 GCA_031265635.1 Spirochaetaceae bacterium | reverse complement strand
TTCAAACACGGTGTGAGCGAAGCCGATATACGGCGGGCGTTCAAAATCCCTGAGTATGACGCGGTGTTTGAAGAAGGCGACCCTTCCAAAAACCTGCTCATCGGTTTTGACCGCAATGCTAATCCGCTTGAAATATTGTATAATGTCATTGATGAGAATACGGTGCAGGTGTTTCATGCCATGAAGTGCCGTGCCGCATTGCTCCCGCTGCTCAAATGAGAGGAGAACGCTATGCCGGAATTGACTGAAGAAGAAGCGGACGCGCTTGATGAATACTACACTGCCCATGTGCCCAAAACGGGCCCCAACGGCACCGGTTTCATAAGCCGCCGAAATGCCCGCCTCCTGGGGCTGGACAATGTGACCATGGACTACCTCTGGACGAAAGCGGAAGCCGACCACAAAAGCCCTGCTCAAATCATCGGCGAACTGGTCCGCGAAAAAATAGCCGCCGCGTCCGTATAAGCCGCCTGCATCCGGCGTCCGTGGCGCCCCCCTCCTGATTAATGGCTATCCCCTTGTACGAAAAGCGTCCCGTTCATATACTAATAGTATGAAGCATGGTTATTTTCTGGTTCTTCCGGCGGCCCTTTTTCTGCTTTTTTCCTGTGTCTCAACCAGAACCCCGGTTGAGGCTCCGCTCCCGGCTGGGGAGGCGGCCCAGGTCAGGGAGGCGGACAGAAGCGCCTCGGGGCTTTCGGCGAGGACGCTGCGTCTTGCGGAGGGCGCGGTTTTTGAGGTGGTCGTAAAAAAGGCCGCGGATGACCCTACGGTCTACGAAAAGGAACTGGACTGGGATGTGGTTCCCTATGCCGTCAGGACCGACGCTTATTATTCCATAGGCACTGCCTTTGCCATATCGGAGACAGAGCTTATCACCGCCTTTCATGTTATCAACCTGGGTTTTGCCAGCATGGTCTATGACCGGTACTATGTCCGGGATTCCGGGGGCCGTATATACGAGGTGGACCAGATTGTAGCCGGGTCCAACGAGCGGGATTTTCTTGTCTTTACCGCCGAGGGTCTTTCGGTGAGGGACTATTTTCAATTTGAAAGAAACTTCAGGACCGGAGATCCGGTGTTCAGCATTGGCAATGCCCTGGGCGAGGGCATTGTGGTGCGTAACGGTCTCATCCTGGGGACCGTGCCCGAAGAAGAGGCGGGCCGCTGGAACCAGCTTAAATCCTCGGCCGACGGCAATCCGGGCAATTCCGGCGGGCCTCTGGTTACTCCCGAAGGCAATGTGGTGGGTCTTGCCGTGGCGCTCCGGGACGGCAACATTCTCTACTCGGTTCCCGCCGAAGTTATTCTTGACCTTCCCCGGAACAGTCTCCCCTACAGGTTCAAATCCAGCTACAGGCATCTGATTCTTGCCAATACCGCCATCAGGGTTTTTGAAACGCAGATACCGCTCCCCGGCAAGTACCTTTCGGTAAGAGACCAACTGGTAAGCGCCTATGACCGCGTGTATGTGTCGTCCATGGAAGAACTTTTCAGCACGGCGCCGGCCTACCTCAACGGTCCCAACAATGTGTATCTTCTTGACGCGGTGATTTCCTCAAGTTTTCCCGAAATTGATTTTGTCAACAGGGATGACGACAACTGGTATCTTTCGGACCTTGAGGTAAAAAGCTACAATCTCCCTGATGACGGCAGGCTCATTCAGGCCACGATTTCAGGGTTCAGCATCTATAAAATCATCAAGCCCAAATCAGCGCCGCTGTCGAGTATTTCTACGGACCCCCGCTACATTCTTGACCTCATGCTCCAGAACATGAGGATGGACAGGACCCTGTGGGGAAACCAGACCTACCGTATTCTTTCCTTTGGGGACCCCAGTTCGGTAAGCGAATACCGGGACGCTCTGGGCCGGCCCTGGATAGCCGCCCACTGGCTTATCGGCTTTGACGACAAAGTCCTCCTTATGTACATACTGCCCCTGCCCAACGGGCCGGCTGTTATCATGACCATACAGAACAGTTCCCAGTTCAAAATCTACGAATGGGATATACGCAGAACCTGCGACCACCTTCACGCCGCCTATGTCGCTGCCTTTGATGAATGGGATGACTTTATCACCCTGGGCAAATACATTCCCGATTTCCTTAAAGATTTTACGTTCACCTGGGAAGAGGATGCCCGGCAGGTTTCGTTTTCCTATCCGGGTCTCTCGTTTGGGGCAGGGCCTGAGGTCTTTGACTGGAACAGCAGCTCCGAGCTTTTCCTCGGCCCTTCGTACTACAGTCAGGATGGCAAGATTGAATTCGGCATACGGAAAATCATACTCCAGGGGGATGTCCGGGGGCGGGAGTACACCATACTCTATAAAAACATAAGGCCGGATTCCAGGCTCGGCGCCCAAAGGGCCGAAAGCTGGACCGACCTTGTACAGGCAAGATATCCCTTTGACGGAAATCCCGGCATCTCGGCCAAGGACAATACCGGTTCCATAGGGGTCATGCTCAGCGCCCAAAGGGCCGACCCGGACATACGCTATTCACTGTACCTTTCCATGGAAAATCCCCAGGGAGAGGATATGTTGAAAAGCCGCATGGAAGCCCTTATCAAGGGCATTGTGATAGAACGCTAGGCGGGACGCATAATGCTCTGCCTTGACCTTAAACCTTGAGGGCTCCTTTTTTGAAACTGAGGCCCTCTTCGTTTTCTTTGGGTCTGTCTACGCTGACGGCGTCGCCATCTTTTATCCTGCCCGCGATGATGAGTTTGGCAAGGGGATTTTCGAGTTCGCCCTGTATGGTCCGTTTAAGGGGCCTTGCGCCAAAGAGGGGATCATAGCCCCGCTGGGCAAGGAACTCTTTGGCGGGTCCTGAAACCTTGACGGAAATCTTTCTTTCGGCGAGGCGGCCGGCAAGGCGTTGCAGTTGTATATCCACGATCCTGGCTATCTCGTTTTTGCCCAGGCGGTTAAAGATTACCGTCTCGTCAATGCGGTTAAGAAATTCAGGCCGGAAGCTCCTCTTGAGGAGTTCCATAAGCGCGTCCCGTATCTCTTCTGTTTTTTTAGTCTCAAGGATAAGATCGGAACCGAGATTGCTGGTCATGATGATGATTACGTTCTTGAAGTCCACCACCCTGCCCTGGCCGTCGGTAAGCCTTCCGTCATCAAGAATTTGAAGAAACACATTGAACACCTCAGGGTGGGCTTTTTCGATTTCGTCAAAGAGTATGACGCTGTAGGGTCTCCGGCGTACCGCCTCGGTAAGCTGGCCGCCCTGTTCGTAGCCCACATAACCGGGAGGCGCGCCGATGAGGCGGCTCACCGAATGTTTTTCGCCATACTCGCTCATGTCAATGCGGGTAAGGGCTTTTTCATCATTAAAAAGGAATTCGGCCAGGGTCTTGGCCAGTTCGGTCTTGCCGACTCCTGTGGGGCCGAGGAAGAGAAACGAACCCAGGGGGCGGGCCGCGTCCGAAAGGCCGGCCTTATTGCGCCTGATGGCGTCGGCGACCGCCTCAAGCGCGGCATCCTGGCCTACCACCCGCCCGGCAAGGACCTTTTCCAGTTCAAGGTATTTCTGCAGTTCGCCCGAAAGCATTTTGGATACCGGTATGCCGGTCCAGGCGGAAACCACGCCGGCTATATCTTCCTCGCTGACTTCTTCCCTGAGAAGCGCGGCATCATTACGCTTTGAGGCCATGCGGTCGGCAAGTTCGTTGAGCTTTTTCTGCGCCTCAGGTATGCGGCCATGCTTGACCTCGGCGGCTCTGGCAAGATTTCCTTCCCGTTCATAGCGGATTTCTTCCCGCTTGAGTTCCTCAATGACCTGCTTGAGTTTACGAAGCTCCTGAATGTCCTTCTTCTCGTTTTCCCAGCGGGCGCTCATGGCGTTACGCGACGCGCTGAGTTCGGCTATTTCCTTTTCGAGTTTGCCAAGCCTGGTTCTGGACGCATCGTCTTCCTCCCGGGACAGGGCCTGTTTTTCTATGGAAAGCTGGAGCAGCTTTCTTTCAATCTTGTCAAGTTCGGTGGGCCGGGAATCAAGCTCCATCTTGAGGCGGCTCGCCGCTTCGTCAACCAGGTCTATGGCCTTGTCGGGAAGAAAGCGGCTCGTGATATAGCGGCTGGAAAGGGTGGACGCCGCGACCAGGGCCTCATCCTTGATACGCACGCCGTGATGAACCTCGTAGCGTTCCTTGAGCCCCCGCAGTATGGCAATGGTATCCTCCACGCTGGGTTCGGCCGCGTAGACCTGCTGAAAACGCCGTTCCAGTGCCGCGTCTTTTTCTATGTGCTTGCGGTATTCGTCCAGGGTAGTGGCGCCTATGCAGCGCAGCTCTCCCCGCGCAAGGGCCGGCTTGAGAAGATTTGAGGCGTCGGTGGCTCCCTCGGCGGCTCCCGCGCCTACCAGGGTATGCAGTTCGTCGATAAAGAGGATGATTTTCCCATCAGAGGACTGCACCTCGTGAATCACGGCCTTGAGCCTTTCCTCGAATTCGCCGCGGAATTTGGCGCCGGCGACCAGGGCGCCTATGTCAAGGGCAAGGAGCTTTTTGCCTTTGAGTCCTTCGGGAACATCGCCTGAGACAATGCGGCGGGCAAGGCCCTCCACTATGGCGGTCTTTCCCACGCCGGGCTCGCCTATAAGCACAGGGTTATTCTTGGTACGCCGTGAAAGCACCTGCATGACCCGGCGTATTTCCTCATCGCGGCCTATTACAGGATCAAGTTTTTCCTGCCTGGCAAGGGCGGTAAGGTCACGGCAGTATTTGTCGAGTACCCGGTACTTTTCCTCGGGGCTCTGGTCGGTTACTCTGGTGTTCCCCCGGACCTGCTTTAGGGCGCTGAGTATGGCGTTTTTGCTGACCCCCGCGTGTGTAAGAAGCCCGGCGGCCCTGCCTTCGCCTGAGGCAATGGCCATGAGAATGTGCTCGGTAGAAACATATTCATCCTTGAGGCTGTCCGCCTCGGCCTCGGCCTTGGCAAGGGTTTTTGAGGCGGCCTGGGAAAAATAAAGCTGCGCCGCTTCCCCGTATATTTTAGCGCCTGCGGCCAGGGCGTTTTTAAGCTCGCCCAGAAGTTTTTCCGTGTCCGCGCCTATGCGCTCGATAATGGGACGGACTATGCCGTCTTCCTGTTCAAGAAGGGCAAGAAGCAGATGCTCGTTCTCCACCTGGGAATGGTCATTTTTCTGCGCGATAACGGAAGCCTCGTTGACCGCTTCCTGGGCCTTGATGGTAAATTTTTCTATATTCATATATATAAGATACTGCGCGGCATGCCAAAC
>JAISCK010000210.1 GCA_031265635.1 Spirochaetaceae bacterium | reverse complement strand
AAGGTTCGTCGTGGTTAAATTTGAGCGTGGTACGTATTGCCAGCTGCGCCCCGTGAAGGAGTCCCATTAACGGAGCCAGAAAAAAGAGATTGGTTCGGATTCTTCAATCTGGTCAAGATCGGTATGATCACTGCTTACAAATGTACCGTTGATAGTAACGGCGGTTGCGAGACCGATAGCATCTCCGAGCGGGATGTAATACAGGGCTTTAAGACGGGAGGCTTCGTCAATAACCGGTTTGTCAATGGCGTCTATAAAATGTATAGGCATTTTATAAATTTGCTCAAGAATAAGGGCGGCTTGCTCTCTTTTCATCTCACGGTAAAATCCGTAATAGACCTCAATGAGATTGACGGTACTCATATATATAAGATCTTGTCCGTTGAGCGCATTATCCAGTAATTCTTTGACTTTATCGGCGCCCTGTTCCTTCTTGAAAAGCGCAATGAGGGCACAAGCATCAAGAACGCAGGTCAACTTTCGCCTTTGGTTTTGCGGAACAATCGCCGGTATTTTGCTTCTTCAAGTTCATTGTCTTCCCGGCGCATTTCAAGAAAACGGTCAACCGAAAGGCGTGAACCCTCGCACAAAGTCCATATTTTTTCCAGTGTCTTATCGAGACTTTGAGGACGGCCTTCTACAGCCGGGGTAATAGCAAGCTCAAGCCGGGCCGCGCCGGTTGGGTACGGAGACGGCAGGGCGATATCTAAATGGAGTATGCCGCTTTCGGGTATCTCTATGGTTTGTTCTATAACCATGAAATAAGTATACCATACACAGCGGAAAAAGGGAAGATTATCCCGCACACATCACTGTACCGTTACGCCGCTTTGGGCGCAGGGCGGGCTGTCCGGGACAAGGGGGCCCGGCGAAGGGGTCTCGACGCGTATCTGTATTTTTTCCCGGTGGGACTCGGCGGCAAAGACGCTGCCTCGGGCGCGGGAGCTTTCGAGGATCAGGAGCGAGACGGGATCTTCCAGTTCGCGCTGTATGGTGCGCCGCATGGGGCGGGCGCCGTACTTGGGGTCCCAGCCCCGCTCGATGAGCAGCCGTTTCGCGGCGGCGCTTACCCTGAGGCCAAAACCGTGTTCGGCAAGGCGGAGCGAAAGTTCATCAAGCTGGAGTTCCAGCACGCTTTCAACCTGGCCCCTGTCCAGCGCGTGAAAAACAACCACATCATCAATGCGGTTTATGAATTCGGGGTTAAAAAGGCGGCGCAGTTCAGAGAGGGCCTTGCTCCGTATCTCCGCCGGTTCCATGATGCCGCTTTCGGCATTAAAGCCCAACTGCGCGTCCCTGCTTATTTCCCTAACCCCGGCATTGCTGGTCATGATGATGACCGTGTTGCGGAAACTCACCGTGTGGTTCAGATTGTCCTTGAGTTCGCCTTCTTCCAGTACCTGCAAAAGAAGGTTGAACACATCGTGGTGGGCTTTTTCTATCTCGTCAAAAAGCACCACCCGGTAGGGATCGCGCCTGATTTTTTCGGTAAGCGCGCCGCCTTCCTCATAGCCTATATAGCCCGGAGGCGCTCCCACAAGGCGGGACACATTGTGCTTTTCCATAAAATCGGACATATCTATACGCACCAGGGCGTCTTCGGCGCCAAAAAGATATTCGGCCAGCCGTTTGGCAAGCAAAGTCTTTCCCACGCCGGTAGGGCCGAGAAAGATAAAAGAACCCATAGGCCGTTTGGGAGAGGAGATGCCCGCCCTGCTGCGCCGTATGGCGCCGGCTATGCGCCTGACCGCCTCATCCTGGCCTATAAGGGACTTGTGGAGTTCTTCTTCAATCTTGAGCAGGCGTTTTGATTCATGCTCCTCAAGGCGTATGAGGGGTATGCCGGTTATCTCCCCCACAACCTTCCGCACATCCTGTTCCCCTACCGTCGCGTACTCGGCGCGGGCGGCATGGGCCCAGGCTTCCCGGACCGCCGCGGCATGCATCCTGAGATTGCGTACCTTGTCCCGGACTTGGGCGGCGCTTTCGTAATCCTGGGCAAAGACCAGATCGCCCTTTTCCCTGGTAAGCTGTTCGATTTCGGATTCAAGCTCTTCGATTTCGGGAGGCTGGGAATTGGTTTCGAGTTTTTTCATGGCCCCGGCCTCGTCAAGTATGTCTATAGCCTTGTCGGGCATGAAGCGGCCCGATACATAGCGCCGGGCAAGAGACGCCGCCGCGCTCACCGCCTGGGGAGTATAACGCACCCGGTGATGCTCCTCGTAACGGCTCTGGATACCTTTCAATATAAGCAGGGTATCCTGGAGATCCGGCTCTTCTACCAGTATGGTCTGAAAGCGCCGCTCCAGGGCCGCGTCCTTTTCAAAATGC
The DNA here is from genome assembly GCA_031265635.1 of Spirochaetaceae bacterium. Taxonomy (GTDB): domain Bacteria; phylum Spirochaetota; class Spirochaetia; order Treponematales; family Breznakiellaceae; genus JAIRTD01. The sequence continues at coordinate 1,729 of JAISCK010000210.1, read as the reverse complement.
CGGCGGTATTCCGTAAGGGTTGTAGCGCCTATGCACTGTATATCACCCCGCGAAAGGGCCGGTTTAAGCATATTGGACGCGTCTATGGTCCCCTCGGCGCCGCCCGCCCCGATAACCGTGTGAATCTCGTCAATAAAAAGCAGCACATTACCCGCGTGGACAATTTCCCGCAGTATCTTTTTGAGCCTTTCCTCAAATTCGCCCCGGTACTTGGTCCCCGCGACCACGGAGCCAAGGTCAAGGGACAGGAGGCGCCTCCCCGAAAGGGCCTCGGGCACATCGTCGCCTGAAAGGAGCATGGCAAGACCCTCCACAATAGCGGTCTTGCCCACCCCGGGTTCGCCTATAAGGACAGGGTTGTTCTTTGTACGCCGGGCGAGTATGCGCACCGCCCGCTGTATTTCGGCCTGCCTCCCGATAACCGGGTCCATCCTGCCCATACGGGCCAGGGCCGTCAAATCCCGGGAATATTCGTCAAGAGTCGGCGTCCCGGACTGGGAGGCCGGTTTTGACCTCGGCGGGGAAGACATACGCTTCTCCTCCCTCCGGGACAGGAAACGGGACTGGTATTCCTCAAAAGAATAGAATTCGCCGTCGCCGGGAAAGGGCCCGTGCCGGTTAAAGGTAGTCTGGATGATCACCCTGAGCATATCGCCCTGTATGTCCTTTTTGCCGAGAAAAACCGGAACCGGGGCGTTTTTTTACCTGAGCGAAGCAAAAAGAAAATGTTCGGTGCCTATATAATCGTTTCCCAGTATGCGGGCCTCTTCGGCGGCGTTTTCCATCATGGCCCTGGTACGCTTTGCCAGAGGCACATCCCCCAGCACCAGGGCCCCGCTCATGCGGGGAATCTCCTTTTCTATGGTGCGGCGGAACTCCTCCAGGTCTATTTTGAGGAATTTAAGGGCCTTGCAGGCAGTGCCCGTCCCCTCCTTCAACAGGGAAATAATGATATGTTCCGGCAGAAGCTGGTCCGAGTTGAAACGCCGGGCTTCTTCCTGGGCGTCCCTGGTGAATATACGCCGAGCCCGCTGGGTTAAACCTTTAAACAACAATGCCCCCTCACCATCGGTCAGGCTCCGGCGTTTATTAAAAGATACGCCTGAAAACCGTAACTATGTACAATACATATAGTAAACCAAGACGCTTTTCGATACAAGGAATTTGCGAAAAAAACGCGCCGGTTTCAAAACCGGTGGAGGGGGAAGGAATTTACCACAAAGTCGCAAGGAAGACCGCTGCGCGGTCAATTACATGAGAAAAAGTAAAAGAGGAAAGGAGGGGGCCTGTTTCCACGCTGCCGTTGGCATATAGCCGCTTTAGCGTCCGGCCCCCCTACGGGCGAGCCAAGGTCTCGCCCTACCCCCCGCCCAAAAGAAGCGCCCAAGCGAATGCGTAGGGCGTCCCTGAAATAAAGCGGCAAGGCGTGGGGCCCGATAAAGGCCCCTGCCTAGGATGCAGTGACAGGCCCCTGATGGGGCCGGGTCTCCCCCGCGAGCCAGCGAGCGGGTTCTTGCAGAATGCCGCGGATCACGGGATGACCCCAAAGAGTACCGCGTTTTTCTGGCTGTCGCATAATGTTCCGGCTGTTGTGTTACCTATTGACAAAACCTTGTCATCGGCGCTATACTATCCATACGTATAATACGTCATGTTTTCTGCCGGCAACAGGAAGCAAAGGAGTGTATATATGTATTCATTAAACAAGGCTAATTCCTTATACAGTAAA
>JAISCK010000116.1 GCA_031265635.1 Spirochaetaceae bacterium | reverse complement strand
CAAGAATGGTTTTTTTGTCCGCGTTTTTTTCGTAAAGCCCTCTGATTTCTCCGCTGTTCATTTACAACCTCTGTTGCTTGTATTCCTCAAACTCAGGCCCCGTCAACGCGGCGCGCAATATTTTTGCCTTTTCCGTTAGGCCGCAGCGTTCATAGGCGCTGATCAGCGCGACGGTAATATCCTCCCGTGCTTCGCGGGGAAAACAGGCCGGATAATCGGCCCGGAAGGGCCGGACCGCGCCGGCCAGCTCGGCGCCACGGAGTTTTTGCCACAGTTCGGTATGTTCCGGGGGAACCGGCGCAACGGACAAAAGCGTCCCTGAACCGGGCGCGGCGCCAAAACCCGCGCCTGCCGGACGAAAGCCCCCGGCGGGAGCAAGATGCTTAATCGCCTCCAGTGCCTTTTCCAGTTCCGCCGCCGCCCCGGCGTACTGCTCCGCCGCCATGAGGCAGAGGGCAAGGTTAAGGTACAGCGAGGGGCGCGGTTCCGGCGGCAGGGAATTTTCAGCGGAACGCAGGGGGGCCAAAAGTTTGAACGCTTCCGCGTAACGGCCCTGGTCGATAAGAGAGGCGGAAAAAGAAACAGTCTCCGCCGCCCCGCCCCGGCTGCCCGAAGGCGAATTTTTATCGTTAAAACCCATCGGTAAAACCTATTGCGGACAGCGTAGCACATATTCCGGGGGCGTACAACCATACGGTCATCCTGTTACGCTTCCGGTTCATCGTGTAAATATTCCGCGGTTTTTTCAGCGGCCTGTCCTGATTGGCTGATGTTCCCGGCGGGCCGTTTCGCGCCTGCCGCTTCTTCGGCAAGGGCGGCTCCTATTGCTTCGCTCCGCAGGCCAAGGGAGCCCCGCCGGCTGCCGGCGCCACGGCGGTCCGGGGAATGGGCGGCAAAATCTTTTTCGCGTTTTTCCCTGTCCTCCAGGGCAAGCCTTGCCGCGGCCCGCGCCGCCCTGGCCGCTGTTTCGCTGATGTTGGCGCGGCCTGAAATTTCAGCTGCTTCTGCCTTGACAAGGGCCTTGAGGGAACCGAATTCCTCAAGCAGGGCCAGTGCCCGTTTGGGGCCTATGTCTTCCACCGATTCAAGGACAGAGAGGCTCAAATCTTTTGACCTGAGCTTTTGGTTAAGTCCTGTGGCGAATCTGTGGGTCTCGTCGCGGACAAACTGGAGTACCTTGAGGGCTTCCGAGCGCCGTGAAAGCCGTATTGGTTCCTTCGCGAGGGGGAGCCAGAGTTCTTCTTCCCTTTTGGCAAGGCCGACAATGTCAATATCCATGCCCAGCCCGTCAAGAATTCCCCTGGCCGCGTTGACCTGGCCTATGCCGCCGTCAATGAGAATCAGGTCAGGCAGTTCCTTTCCTTCCCGCAGCAAGCGGCTGTAACGCCGGGATACCGCTTCCCTCATGGCGGCAAAGTCATCCACTATGCCCACGACGCTGCGGAGGCGGAAGTGGCGGTAGTTTTTCCGGTCGGGAACCCCGTTCCTGAAAGAAATCAGTGAAGCCACCGGATACCTGCCGTCGAGCTGGGCTATATCAAAACCCTCGATGCGCTCCGGCCTGGTCTTGAGTTTCAGTACTTCGGCCAGTTCATCCAGCGCGGGACCGGCGCCGCGTTCCTTGAGCCGCTTGCGAAGGTCTTCCCCGGCGTTCTGCCGCGCCAGAGCCAGTATGGCTTTGTGGTGTTTTTCTTCGGGAATATGTATTTCGCATACATAACCGAACTGGGCCCTGAACCAGCCTGCCAGGGCGGGGGCCTCGACTTCCGGGACCGTTTCACCGGCATACCCGCCGGGTCTTGCCTCGAGGAAAATTTTCGGCGGCGGCGGGCGGGCGGGAGAATAATAGCTGATGAGAAAGGTTTCCAGGGATTCGTCCTGACCGGCGGCGGAACAGGTACGGTAGAGTTCCCTGCCGGTCATCTTGCCGCTCCGCATGGAAAAGACCGTATAGGTAGTGAGAACGCCTTCTTCGGCCCAGGCTATGTAATCCCTGCCTTCGCTGTCAAAGTCCTCAACTGCGTTGTCCGAGGCAAAGTTTTCAAGGGCGCCTATCGCGTCACGGAGCCGGGCGGCCCTTTCAAAAAGAAGCTTTCCGGCGGCTTCCTTCATATCCGCCTTGAGGCCGGCGATAAGGGCTTCCGTTTCCCCGGACACGAGTTTCCGCACCTTTTCAATATGCGCGGCGTATTCCCCGGCGCTGATACGGCCGCAGCAGGGAGCGGAACAGCGGCCTATGTGGTAGTACATGCAGGGGTGGTTCCGCTTCTTGAGGATGCGGCACTTTCTCAGGGGGAAAAGCCTTTCAATAAGTTCAAGCAGGGCGTCTACCGCGGGAATATTGGAAAAGGGCCCGAAATACTCCGAACCGTCTTCAACAATATGCCTGGTTCTGAATACCCTGGGAAATTCCCCGGTGGTGATGCGTATGACCGGATAGGTCTTGCCGTCTTTGAGGTTGATATTGTACTTGGGGCTGTGCTGCTTGATTAAGGTATTCTCAAGAAGTAGGGCCTCGTATTCGTTGGAGACAATAATGGTTTCGATTGACCAGACCGTGCGCATCAGGGTATGGGTTTTAATATCCTTTGCCCCCGAAAAGTACGATACAAGCCTGTTCCTGAGTATCCGGGCCTTGCCCACGTAGATTATGCGGCCGTCTTCATCCCGCATGATGTAAACGCCCGCTTCCAGAGGGGCTTCCCTTGCCTGGGATTTGAGTTTTTGATAATTTTCGGAAAATTTGTCATGCTCCATAGACTTTTATACCGATATTATTCTATATAAAGTATGACGGAGTCTCAATAAGGTGAACAAGAGGCGTGCATTCACCCTTACAGTGTATATTGTTTTTCTGTTCTCCGGTAGTCTTTTTGCCGCCGAAGAAAAAACCCTGGTTCTGGGCGCTTCTTCCGGCTGGGACAGGATAACAGGGCGTTTCGGGGTGTCCGAAGCGGCCGGAGTGAGGCCCCATACGGTGCTTGCCCTTTCATCGGCCAAGGGGACAGAGAGCCTTACCCTGGACATGGCCCTTTCTTTTGATGAAGAGAGGGCGGACTTCTTTGGGGACAGCGCCGGACATTACACTGTTTCGGCTTCTCCGGCCCTTGCTCCCGCCGGGCGGCGCTGGGCCAGAATAGGCGAGGGGGCGGCGCTTTTTTCCGGCAACGAACCCCTGGTTGTTGTTCCCTCGGACAGAAACGCCCTCCTTGCCTCAGGCAGAACCCTGAAAGATTTCAGCATGGAATTCTGGCTCTACCCCTTTCACGCGGAGAACGGCGAACAGGTCCTTTCCTGGACTGCCGCCAGGGTAAGCGGACAGGGACAGAGCGTCTTTCAGCGTATTCAGTGTTCCATCACCGCCAACAGGCTCAGGTGGACTTTTCAGGATTTCTTTACTTCCCCCGACGGCGGAAACCGCGTCAGCCTTTCCCTTTCCTCGTCCCAGGCCCTTGTTCCCCAAACCTGGAGCCACCATCTTATCCGCTTTGATTCAGACACCGGTATGCTGGAATACCTGGTCAACGGCAGGGGCGAGTCCATTGATTACGCCAGTCCTTTGGGAAGGGAAGGCGGCGAGGTCTACCTTCCCGTAACAGGAAGCGAAGGCCGCCTGGTTCTGGGGGGCAGGTTCAGCGGCCTTATGGATGAATT
>JAISCK010000031.1 GCA_031265635.1 Spirochaetaceae bacterium | reverse complement strand
TGAAAAAGGTCCTGGGCTTTACGCCGGGGGACTGTCCGGTACTCATCACCGGTTCAGGTCCTGACCTTGAAGCCTCTTTTCCGGCGCTTAAAGAGGCCGTTGAAACACAACGGGCCTTTTTGCTGGCATCCTCATCCTCGGTTCCCGCCCTGCTCAGCGCGGGCATAACGCCGTCGCTTACGATTACGAGCGATGGCGGCAACTGGACGCGCTGTCACATCCTTGACGGCCTGCGCCTCACAAGTTCCCGCGCCGCGGGGAACAGCGCCGCAGGCATTTCCGGCAGCGCTGACAGCGTGGAAGCTCCTGCGGGTCAGCCCAAAGGACCGCTTTTTGCCGCGGCCTTTAACGCCGCCCTCCCCTCCCAGTGCGCCGGTTATCCCGTGCTTTTTATAGGCGACGGCAGCCGGGAAGCCGGGGAACTCCTTTCCGGCCTCCCCCACCTCACCCTGCCCCAGCGGGGAACGGTTACCGCCTGCGCCCTTGACCTCGCCCTCCTCCTCAGCAGCGGCCCCCTGTATTTTGCCGGCATGGACCTGAAACCTAAGGATATACAAAGCCACGCCAGACCCTATGCCCTCGACGCCTATGTAGCGGCGGGAACAAAACGCCTTGACCCCTATTATTCCCGCTCCTGGGAGCGCGTGGAAAAATCAAAGCGCCTTAACCCCCTGGGCATTTACGCGGCGTGGTTCAGGGAACAGTTTCCCCGCGTAACAAGGCCCTGCTATGTTCTTGGCCCGCCGTCACCGCTGCTTGACGGGCTGCTTTCCCCGGCGAAAAAAGTAAAGGAAGAAGGAAAAACATTCCCTTCCTTTACGGTGTACTCGCCGGAACCGGGCCGTAACGGAGCGGGCGATGAAGGGCGATAGCGTACAGTATACCATGATGAAAGCCCGTTCCGGCCTCGATGTACCGGCGATTGCCGACAGCCGGGGCGTTCATCCCCTGCACTCGCTGGTGGACCCCCGGCGGGAAGGAGCCAGGCTGGCCGGGGCCCTTGAGGAAGGCTTTCTCGTATTTCTCGGCCTCGGCGGCGCTTTTCATATTGAAGCGGCGCTGGAAAACAAAAACACCCGCCGGGTTATCATCATTGAGCATAACAAAGAGGCCCTGAAAGAACTCCTGGCCCAAAAGGAGGCCCTGCTCGGCGACAGGCGGGTTACGCTGCTCGTCGACAGCCCCCCCGCCGAGACGGAACGCTTCGTGCTCAACGAATACAATCCCCTGCTGTACGGCGCGTTAAGAGTCATCCCTTTAAGGACCAGGGTCGCGTTTGACCCGGAGGCTTTCGCGGCCAGCGCCGCTTCGGTAGACTCGGCGCTTAAAAAAACAGCCGCGGATTTTTCCGTCCAGTCCCTTTTCGGCATCAGGTGGTTTTCCAATATACTCAGGAATCTTGAAAAGGCCCGGACGCCGGGCGGCGAACTGCCTGCGCTGTCAAGGATGGCGCTTGTCGCAGCCGGGCCTTCCCTGGACAGCCAGCTTTCCCTCCTTAAAAAAGAACGGAAAAGCCTTTTTGTCCTTGCTTCGGATACCTCGCTTCCGGCCCTGCTTGCCGCCGGTATACTGCCCGACGGGGTAATCTCGATAGACTGCCAGCACATAAGTTACCACCACTTTATGGCGGGGCTTCCCCGGAACATACCCCTTTTCCTTGACCTTGCCAGCCCTCCGGTGGTGGCGTCCCTTTCGGACAGGGTCATCTTCTGCGCCGGAGGCCACCCCCTCGCGCGCTATATAGCCCGCGCCGGAAGCCCCTCCCCGTCCTTGATACATCAGGAGGCAATGTAAGCTGCGCGGCCCTGTCCCTTGCCCATACGCTGGGCGCTCAGGAGGTCCTGTTCTTTGGCGCTGATTTTTCCTATCCCGAAGGAAGAAGCTATGCCGGCGAAACTTGGCTCTATCCGTATTTCCGCTTCCGTGAAAACAGGTTCCGCCCCCTTGAGGGCAGTTTTTCTTCCCTCCTCTACCGGGGAGAACTGAAAAAAACAGGCGGCGGGACATCCTGGTATTACGAAACGCCGCTGCTCTCATCCTACAGGGAACACTGCGAGGAACTTGCCGGTTCTCTGCCTTTGCGGACCAGCGCCGTGCCGGGGAAGGGAGCGCCTCTGCGTCTCCCGGCGCGGCCTCCCGCCCGGCCCGCATACCCCTCCCGGCCTTCCGCCCGCAGCCCGGACAGCGGCGGAACAGCCAAGAGTGATGGAACAGCCCGGAGTAGCACCGAGGATTTTATGCTCTCATACCGCGGGGACATAGAAGCCCTGCCGGAATTTCAAAATAGTATGAATTTTTGCCTTGAATCCCTTGACGATGCGGACCGCGCCGTTTTCATGACCCTGCTCCCCCTGGGCGCCGCCCTGCTCAGGCGCGGAGAAGAACCGAGGGCTGTTTTGGCCGCGGTAAAACGCCGGGCCCTTGCCGAAATTGACGCGGTGCTTACCTGTACCAGGCGATGACGCCGTATCCCACAAAGGACGGGGCCGCGTGCCTGTCGGCGCTGGTTCCGTAAGCAAC
>JAISCK010000015.1 GCA_031265635.1 Spirochaetaceae bacterium | reverse complement strand
ATCATCTCCGCGGCCGCCACCGACGCCCTGACGGCGGCCTTGAGCATTATCGACTATTTTTCCAAGACCAGCGTGGTGGACGATCCGGCGGTTTCCAACAAGCGGGTGGGGGACGAGGCGAGCAACCTGCCGGTCTTTAAGATCTCCGCGGGGATAACCGGCGGGAATACTACCAGCCCCCTAATTTTTACCGAGCAGGGGGAGCTTTCCGGCTTTTTGCTCAACTCCGGGGCCCGGCTCCAAACCAGGGCCAATGAGCTTTCCCCCCGGGAATCCCGGATCATGGTGAGCAAACAGGTCCAGATGAACTACCTTAAGGAAAATCAGACCGAAAAAAGCCTGCTCTATAAAAACAGCCGGATCTACTTTTTTGACACCGGACAGATTGAATTCAAAGGGGTTATGCTTCCCTCCTGCGAGGTGGTTTTTAATCCCCAGGATCGTTACAAAGAAAAAATATCGGAGGCCCTTCAAAAACTTTTTGGTTCCATCCGGGATAATCTGTGGGAGCAGCGGATCTTTACGGACCTCATGGATCTGTTGATTCGAACGGCTCAGTCTATGCCCAACTTTAACGTGGTTCCCCCCCAGCCGGTGCGGGGAATGCAGACCCTGACCAACGAATCCATGGTGCAGCTCTGCCGCAGCGCTTCCAAGGCTTATCTAATGGAGGAAGATTACCACAGCGCCGTGGAGATTCTCCAGGAACTTATCGCCCTGGCCGAACAGGTCCCCCAATACGACCGCCTGATACTGGATTACCTTAAGGGGGTAAACGCCAACTACACCCGGCTGCTGAGCGTCTACGAAGCCGCCATTGACGAACAGATTGAGGAAAGGGCCGCGGAAATTTTCCCCGGCAATAACTTTAAGGCCTGGCAGGTAGCGAAAAACAGCGTCGTTATTTACAACAAGCTAAAGACCATGGGCCGGCGGAGCAAGGTGATCACCAAGAAAAAAAATCTCTGGTACAAGCTGATTAAGCAGTTCCAGAAAGAAATGGAATTCACCCTGCACTCGGGAAAAAAATAGCGGCCAAGACCGTGCCGTTCGGAATCATGAGGGGGAAAGCCTTCCCCCCCGGCCCGGCCGCGCGGCGTCCCGGCCGACCCCCGGCTCCGGGGCTCCGCCCCAAACCCCGCAAAATCAAAACCGCTTCGCGGTTTTGGAGAGGCGAAAGCCGAAGGCTTTCGCCCGCGCAAGGGATAGGAGCGGAATTTTTGCGGAGCAAAAATTGGAGCGGATAGCCCGGTTCCCCGCCGGAGGCGGGGAATGCGCCCAAATAGGAGACAGCTTTCCTTTTCCCCCAAAAAACGTATACCCTTCCTTGGGTCCTTTTACGAGTGCTCCTCGAAGTCTTAATATGCTTATCATGGCAGCGGTTCCTTCCGATATTTACAGGAGGGGGAACTATGCTGAAACCGAATATCAAATACCGGGTAATCTTAACCGGAGAAGAACGGGCGGCCTTAAAAAAACTGATCCAAAAGGGACATACCGCCGGGTACCGGATACGTCATGCCCAGATATTACTTGCGCTGGATGAAATACCCGCCAACGAATCGCGGACCGATAGAACGATAGCGGCAGCCTGCGGGTCCAATATACGGTCTATTGGGAATCTGCGGAAACGCTTTGCGGAGGAAGGCTTCGACGCGGCCCTGGAACGGAAGCGGCGGCTGGTTCCTCCGGTAATAAAGATAAACGGAGAGGCGGAAGCGAAGATCGCCGCCCTGGCCTGCGGCGAACCCCCGGAGGGACGAAGCCGGTGGACCCTGCAGCTGTTGGCCGACAAAGTGGTGGAATTAGGAATCCTGGACAGCATCTCCGACAACGGGATTCGCAACCTATTAAAAAAAACGAAATTAAACCATGGCTGCAGGGCGGAGCCGGGTTCTAGTAGGTTGATCGGACTAAACAACCGGATATGAATGATTAGAAAAAGAAAAATCACCAACGAACCTTTGGTTCAGGGCCTGTAAAAAAGTTTGTGTTAACGGCCGTAAGCCGGCAGGATACCGGAGGGAGAACTTACGGCCGAGCGGGAGAAGAAAGAGCAGGACCAAGGGGGCCTGGTACTGGACCAGATCGACTTTAAGGGTCTGACCCGGGAAGAAGTCCCCGGACAGGACGGGCCGGTAAAGCAGCTTACCGGAAGGCTTTTACAACGGGTGCTTGAGGCCGGGATGGACGGACATCCGGGTTGCCGGAAGCGCGGCAACGCGGGGGATAATTCGGGGGACAGCCGGAACGGATGCAGCGGAAAAACCGTGCTCACCGAAAGCCAGGAGACGGCCGCACCAATACTCCGGGACCGGAGGGGGCCTCCGCGCCGCAGCAGCTGCCGAACTATCAAAAACGAGTACCCCGGTTTAACGGCCGGGTTATCTCGAGGTATTCCTTGGGGATGACGGACCGGAGCATCCAGGAACCTATCAAGAAAAGCTGCCGCGAGGAGCTGCCGGCGGAACCGGCCGGCCGGGTAACGGACGCGGGGAAAAGCATCGTAAAGAGCGTGTATACGGCGCTAGGCGAAATTTGGGCCTAAAATTAGTTGAAAATATAAAAAAGATAAAATTTTTTTGAAAAATCTATTGACAAACAACTATAACATAATTATAATGTAAATATGGATGGGATGAAGATAAAAACCAAAAGAACATAAAATCCCATAATATTTCTTTTGAAGAAGCAAAAACGGTGTTTTATGATCCAAACGCAAAAATAATTTTTGATCCGGATCATTCAAAAGAAGAAGATCGTTTTATTATTTTAGGATTAAGCAAGATGTTAAATTTATTGATCGTATGTCATTGTTATAAGGAAAAGGAAGAACAAATAAGGATATCTTCCGCAAGGAAGGCAACACAAAATGAGAAGAAACAATATGGAGGCAGTTGAAATGAGGACAGAATATGATTTTTCGAAGGCAAAACCTAATCCGTACATTAAAAAACTACGGAAACAAATAACCATAAGAATAGACACGGACACAATAGAATATTTTAAAAAACAGGCGGAAGATACAGGAATAAAGTATCAAAATCTAATAAACATGTATTTATCAGATTGTGTTACAAATGAAAAGACGATAAAAATAATGTGGAGATAAAAAACACGGCCCAAACTTCGAATACTATCAAGTTCATTTCTTCTTCTTTCTCTCCAGATACCTTTCAAAAATAAGGTACACTACGGGAATGAAGAACAGCGTAATAAAGGTTGAACTGAAAAGCCCGCCGAAAATGCTCTGTCCCAGGGGGGCGTAAATCTCGGCGCCTTCGCCGCCTCCTACAGCCAGGGGGATTACGCCCAGCAGGGTTGTCAAGGTGGTCATCAATATGGGTTTCAGGCGGCTCAGAGCTCCGGCAATTACCGCTTCTTCCAGCGGCATCTTGTACTGGGTCCGCAAAAGGTTTGTGTAGTCAATAAGCACTATGGCGTTATTGACTACCACTCCGGCAAGGGCAATGATGCCCAGGAGGGAAACGATGTTCAGCGATGAGCCGAACAGCAGGAGTCCGCCGGTAATGCCTATCATGGTAAAGGGTATGGACGACATAACCAGAAGAGGCTGGATAAAGCGTTCAAATTGAAGGACCATTACCGCGTACACCAGAAAAACCGCCATGGCCAGCACGATAAACAGTGAGCCGAAGGACGAAAACATCTCAGCCGCGCTGCCGCCGAATTCCCAGCTTGCGCCGGGCACGAGTCCTTCTTTCTTGATGGTCTCGGCAACGAGCCGGGAACTTTCCCGTACATTGGGGTCCTTGAGGGCGGCCTTGATCGAGATTGACCGTAATTTGTTCCGGTGGTTGATCTGGGAAAGGGCCGATCCGGTTTCAAGCTCGGCAAAGTTGGCAAAGGATACCTGGGCGCCCTGCGGGGTGGTAAGGCCCAGCGAATAGAGTATATCCTGCGGAATCCTGCTGCCGCTGAGGGAAGTCCTGAGTTCTATGGGATAATTCGTTCCGTCAGGAGCGCGAAACGATCCGAGATTGACGCCGTTAAAAATGATGCGGTTCATCATGGCCGCCTCGCGGGAAGAAAGGCCGAGCAGGCTCAGGTTCTGGTGAATGAGGCGGGCGCTCATTTCCTGCTGGTCAAAGCGTATGTCAAGATCGGCGCTTGAAACATTGGGGTCAAGGAGCAGATAGCGCCTGATCTGTTCCGCGCCGCTTATTACCGTATCCATGGCATTGCCGTACACATTGATGACAAGGCCCTCGCCTCCGGTTGCCAGGGAGAGCAGATTGGAAAGGCCGCCGTTGGAAAAATCAGCCTTGAGGTCGGGAATCATGCGGGCGACGCGGTACTGGAGTTCGTTGACTATGTCCGTAACATGGCGTTTCCTGTCCCGGACCCGGGTCAGCCTGAGGGTTCCGTAGGCCCGGTTCTTTTCGTTCCCGGAGGTAAAGGCGCCGCTCTCGCCGACCACAAAATAGGAATCGGCAAATTCCTGGGGCAGCAGTTCCCTTATGGTCTGATCCAGCAGCAGCACTTTATCCCTGGTCATCTCAAGGGTATAACCGCCGGGGGTCTCGACGGTCACTTCAATCTCGGCCATGTCGGTCTGGGCGAGGAATTCAAAACCCAAAAGGCGCAGCGAAAAAATACTTATGGCAAAAAGTATCACTGTCCCGGCCAGAAAGGTTTTACGGTTGGCAAGAGCGCCCTTTAGAAATTTCTCGTACAGCGCGGTAAGGCGTTCAAGGATCTTCTCCACTGTCCGGGTGATGCGTATGCCGAAAGCCCGCTCTTTTTCCTTGCGGAGAAAGAGGCCGCAGAGAAAGGGAACCACGATGATGGCCACGAGGAGGGAGCTGAACAGGGCGAAGATGATGGTCCACGCAACGTCCTTGAGTATGACTCCGGCGAGGCCGGAGAGAAACAGTATGGGGAAAAAGGCAACCAGCGTGGTGGCGGTAGACGCGACGACCGCGCCGCCTACTTCTCCGGTTCCCTTTGAGGCGGCTTCGGCGGCGCTAAGGCCCGAATCAAAATGACGCTGTATCATTTCAAGGATTACTATCGAGGCGTCTACTACCATGCCTATGGCAGCGGTGAGCCCGCCGAGGGTTACCAGGTCGAGGCTTGATCCTTTCACTTTAAGCCCGACAAGGGCAAAGAGTATGGACAGGGGAATCGAGAAGCCTACCATCAGGGTGGTATTGCGGTTATGGAGGAACACAAAAAGTATGACTATTGCGAGAAAAGCGCCCATGATTGCCGAGCTGGTAACGGAATTCAGCGAGAAGGATATATTTTCCGCATCGTCTTTTATATAGGAAAAGTTCAATCCCCCGGGGTGGTCTTGTTCCACGGCGCTGAGGATGCGGTGTACTTCCCTGCTTATGGCAAGGCTGTCCCCGTCATCCTGCTTGAGTATGGAAAGGGCAAGAGAATCCTTGCCGGCGGCGATGACATAGTTATCCTGCCTGTCTTCCCTGATCTCTGTCTTTGCCACATCCTTGATTCTGATGTACTTGCCGTCCCTGTAGGCCAGAGCCTGTTCTTCAATATCCCCGAGGGAAGCATAACGGCCCTCGGTGCGTATAGTAAGGTTATAGTCGTGATAGATTCCGTCGCCGCCGGGTATGGTGAGGTTGGAAACCGGAATGGTTCCGGCCACATCAAGGAGCGAAAGCTGTACAGCCTTGAGGAGGTCGAGATCGGCGGAGATTTCTACTATATCCCGGCTGTCCCCCTTCATGGTTACCTGGGCAACGCCGGGGATATGGGACAGGGTGGGAATGAGTTCGTCACGGCAGTAATCGGAAAGTTCGCTCCTGCTTCCTTCACCATCTACGATGATGGTCATGATGGGAAGGTGGGATGAACTGTACTGGGAAATGACCGGCGGGGAAGCAAGCTCATCGGGGAGGTTCATCATGGCGCCGTTGATTTTTTCCCGTATTTCAGGCGTCCTCTGGTCGGTCTTTTCACCGTAGCTTAACTCAAGCTCAATGATGGAAACCGAGTTACGCGACATCGAGGTCATGCGCTTTAAGCCTTCCAGGGTGCCAAGAACATCTTCCAGGGGCTTGGTTATTTTTTCTTCAATATCCTCAGGCCCGGCTCCCGGCCAGGTAGTTACTACCGCCATGGTGGGCATGGACATTTCGGCGATGAGGCTGCGTCTCAAGGTCAGGGCGGAAAGCACGCCGAATACCAGAAGCACGATGAGCAGCATGAGTATGACTTTGGGATGCTTTATCGCATAATCAGCTATTTTCATTTATACACCATTCTGTCAGGGAACAAGTATATTGAGCGCCTGCCCGGCTGTAATAAAATGCTGGCCTTCGATGATAAAGGTTTTATGTTCCAGTTCTTCGGGAATCTGAAAATAATCATCGTTGAAAAATTCGGGGGTAAACTCAATATATCCGGCCTTGCCGTTTTCATCGGCGTACCAGAGCCGGTCTCCTGACGCCATAACTTTGAAAGGAAGATAGCACACGTTTTCCCTGCGCTCAAGCACAAACGACACATTGACAAACATGCCGGGTCTCAGGGAAAATTCCGCGCCGCCGGGAACCCGGTACTCAACGAGAAAGCTCCGGTTTTCAGGCGACACATACGGGGCAAGGCTTAAAGGTTCCAGAACAAAACTTTCCGTTTTCGCGGCGCCGGAAGTACCATCGCCGGCGTTAGCGGCAGCGCCGGAAGTACCACCGGCGGCCTGAGCGCCGGACACCCCGCTTTCGCCTGACTCCAGGGCGGGCACGGTCATGCTTACCGGCATGGTTTCCCAGGTTTCGGCGAATAACCTGTAGTGCAGCTCGGGAACCGCCACCTTTATCCTGAGGTCGGCAAGATCGCCCAGGGTAGCAAGGGGAGTACGGGAATCCACAAGGCCCCCTTCGGTGCTGTGTTTCATGAGGACCACTCCGTTAAGGGGAGAACGTATCTTTGTATAATCAAGGTTGAGCTGGGCAAGTTCGTACTGGGCCCTGGCCGCCTCATAGGCAGTGCGTACTTCCTCATAAGTCTGCCTTGTGGCAGCCTGTTCCCGGTAAAGGCTGCCCACCCGTTCATAGGTTGAACGGGCGGTAAGAAAAGCCGACTGGGCCTGGAGATAGGCAAGGTCATAGGGAGCGGAGTCGACCTGGGCGATAATTGTGTTTTCGGAAACTTCTTTGCCCGGCTGCGCGTCAAGAAAGATAAGGGTTCCTCCGGCACGGGGAACCAGGGTGATGAGCCTGCCTGTTTCAACCTGGCTGGAAATCCGTATGGTTTTTTCGAGGCGTCCGCGCAGGGGACTAACGGTAATGACCGGGGCAAGAAAAGGTTCGTTCTTTTCTCCCTGCCTGAAAAAAATAGAGATAAGGACCGCCGCGCTGAGAATGCCCAAAAGAGCGAAAGCGGCTACCCTGAATGCTGGTTTAGCTATTTTCATCGTACCTCTTCTCCTTTTTATTAATTGTAGTTATAATAGTAACGAGGTTGATGATATTTAACAATATGACTATTTTATTTATTTTCTTTTTTAGGGAGTTTCGTTGGAAGTACTGTAGTATTGCGGTACTTTTATTTTTGTTCTCCGCCCATTCAGCTTTCGGACAGGAACATGAATCAAGAAAATGGAACCGCGCCGGTCTCATCATGTCCGCAAGGAGCTTTAACAGCGCGTATCTTGCGGCGCAAAGCAGGACCCGCGAAACCAGGGCGCTTCTCTCCGGGGCGCGGGCCGCGCAATTTCCCACGCTGCGGATCAGTTCGGATTTGAGTTACCTCACCAATCCCCCGGGGCTCAGGGTTAAAGCCGGATCTCTTTTCCCCGGCTATCCGCCCGTAGTGCCTCCCCTGCCCGGAGAGGATATGACCTTTACTCTGAGTGAAAAAAACCACTACAAATTCGGCCTTACCCTGGAGCAGCCGGTTTTTACCTGGGGGAGAATTCAACATTCGATAGAAGCCGCTGGCCTGGGTTATGAGGCGGGCATCATAGGCCAGGGCCTTGAAGAACGCAATCTTCATACTGCCGTGGACAGTTATCTTGCCACCCTTGCCGTTCTTGAGGAGATACGGACAATTCTTGCCGAACAGGAACACAAGGCGCAGAGGCTTATTTTTCTCTCCGAAGAAAGTTACGCCTCGGGTTTCATACTTAATACCGATCTTCTTGAAGCCCGGCTCCTTGCCGCCGAGGTGAATCTCGCCGCTTACGAAAGCAGGGAACAGTCGGCAAGAATCCTCCTTGCCCTGCGAAACCTTACCGGCATAGCCGGCCTGGCCTTTGAGGACATTGAGTTTCCGCCGTATCTTTTGGCCGCCGGCGGGCAGGACCCGTACCGCCGCCGGAGCTATTCCGGGGAAGACAGGGCATCCCTCTTTTCGTTGCTCAGGCAGGATAATGATTCCCTCAGGCTCCTTGAACTAAAGGCCAGGGCCAGTGAAAACCTCCTCGCCGCTGCCAGGGGACAGTCCGTGGGCAAGCCGGAGCTTGGTCTTTTTGCCGAACTTGCGTTTTCAGGGCCCCGCTTTCCCTTTATTCAAAATGGCTGGGATACGGAAAATGAAGCAAACCTCACCATTACCCTCGGCATCAGGGCCCTCCTCTTTGACGGCGGCGCCATGAGGAGCAGCATACAGCAGAAAGAAGAAACGGCGGTTCAGGCCCGCCTTGACGCCGAGAAGGGCCGTCAGGACCTTGAGGAATACCTCGAAAACACCCTCAATGAGCTTGATGTTTCCCGGCGCAGGCAGGAATACCTTCTCCTCAAGGTTGAAGCGGAAAACGCCCGGAAGGAACAGGCGGAAAGCGCCTGGGAAACGGGCTACGGGGAGGAGCGGATTTTTCTTACCCATGAACTTGCCTGGTACACAAACCGTATTGATCTGGTTAAGGAAGAACTTTCCGCCCTGCTCCTCACCCTCCGGCTGGAAAACGTATTGGGTATTGACTACCTCCCTGATGATATTCAATAGTGAAACCTGCCGGAACATCAGTTCCCGGACAAGCTGGTTGAGGTCCTGCGCAGTGAGAAGACAGAAACCCCTTGGATGCCCCGGATGCTTCAGAAAACCCCTGCTTCTTGCGGCGCTTGTTTTCAGCCTGTTTACGGCCCCTTTTCTCTCTGCCCAAAACAGGATACGGACCAGGGGCTTTTTTGCCGATTTCTCCGTTTCCTATGATCATGTGTTTTCCGGAGACGGTTCGGCGCTGTATCTTACGCCCTATGACCTGGGCCTGCTCACCCAGTCGGAGTACTGGTTTATGCACCAGAGCATGCTCATCCAGATCCCCCTTGCCACGAAAATTTTTGACATCTACATGGTCCTGGGTATAACAGTGTACCCCTTTAGGGATATATTCAGCATTACCGCCAACGCGGGCATCAGCCTTTCAAATATTACGCTGAACCATTTTGCCTATACCGGAAAGCTCAGGACCGGCGTGGATATACCGGTGTTCAGGAACTACAGCCGCCACTTCCTGTCCCTGGGAACCGGAGTGCGGCACCGCAATGGCTTTTCGTTTCTTGATTATATGAGCATCTCCGATGATTATCTTAAAATGTTTAATACCTTCTTTTTTGACATCGCGTACAGGATAAGAATGTAACCGGGCGTGCGGCATTTCCGTCCGGTATACTATTCCGGCCCGGATAGTATGCCGGGTGCCCGATGATCGAGGTTCATTTGTTTGATACCGCCCCCAAAACAGAGACTTCTTTCTGCTTCGGGTCTGTTATACCCGCCGCCCGCATGGCCCGCGCCCGCTCCTCCCAGGATATACCTCTTGCCGGATGCCACTGTATGAGTTCCTCCGGAGTGAGTTTTTCACAGCCCGGATCAACGGCCGCATGTCTCTTTCGCGCCGCTTTTATGCGTTCCTTCTGTTCAGAGGACGGATCGTCAAAGACCTGTTTGACCATCTCCAAATCAATACCATGCTTTTCAATGTTTATGCGTTCCTTTTCGGAATACCACTCAAATTCCATATCAAGTATAACCTGCTTTTAGGTAAAATACATTCCCTGTCCGGTATACTATACCGGCCCGGAGGCCATGCGTACTTAGAGCGAAGGTGGACTGCGGGGCAGGGTTCACCGGTGAGCCTTTGAGAGGATCTCCGGGTTATCGGCCACATAGTCCAGCACATCGGCCATTATGCTGGTGTAGCCCTTTCCCAGCGCCTTGTATTTTGAAAGGACATCGGGCTTGAGCCGTAGCGCGACCACAGGGGCGGGGGTCCTCCGGTTTTTCCTGATCTCCCTGGCCATTGCCGCAAACTCCGCCAGGGCTTCCGGCGTAGAGGGCGGACATTCGGGATCGAAGACAGGGGGCATTTTCTTCGCCGCCTTTATCTCCGCCCTTATCCGCTTGCGCTCCTCTTTAGTCGGCTTTTGACCAACCCTTATTGTCGATACGATAGTACCCATTATAGCTTCTCCTCTCGTGTTTCTCCGCGCTCTTCCATAGATTATTGTAATACGATACTGTATAACATGTCAAGGGAAATTCTATAAAAGGAAAGTTTCGTAAAAACATGGGCGATATTGGATTTGAACCAGTATTCCCTTTTTTGAGTGTCTCTAATTCATTACAGAATAAGGAGTTAGGAAACGGCCAAGATCATAAATTCAAAAATTACAAAGTCTTTCTCGTCGCTTTTCGCTGTCCGTCAAAAAACTTTTTGCTATCATACGATAGCGCCCCTATGACATTATAGGTAGTGTCAAAAGGCTCTTAACTGCTCCAAAATGAATTATCCTATATACATAAAATTCCTGGTTTTTGCGTTCGGGGAACGTTAAGAGAAAAAGAAAGAATTTTAAATGCCAAAATGGAACGGAGCCGCCTCTTGTCTTTTCAGCAAGAGATAATCTAAGATTTCAATGGGCGTTGCCTTGTTTAATATATTTTTTGGAAGGGGTGAAAATGAAAAAGGTTATTCTTGGTTTAATGGTTCTTTTGGTTTTTGGGTTGTTGTTTGGGTGTGCCACTACTGGAAATGCTGACAAGGGAAAATCGGGCGGTGTTGTGGTTTGGTTGATTAAGGACTCTGATTATTCCGCTTTTAGAACCGCTACAAATGATTTTCAAAACCGTAACGACAGACAACCAGTCCCTACTGGAATGGCAATAATTGAAAATATGAATAATAATTTTAACGCCAATTTTAAGCAACCGAAACCCAACAGCACCACTGATTATGACGCGGATTCCTTTAATGGTATGTGGGGTTTTACTTCCTCGGAACCAAACATAACAATACCCGCCGGTAATTATTATATTATTCTGGTTCCTTTGTGGATGACTACGGGAAGTTGGGAGGGTCGTGTTATACGGCAGTTTGATTTAGCGAAAATATATGTCGGCAGTGGTTCTACACCCGCCACAATAAGCAACCCTACAAACCCGCAATCTTTTTCGATTGCCGATTTTAAGGACGCGAATTTTTCTAACTGAGTTGAAAGCGTGTCGTTTTTTAAGGCGGGGTAAAACCCGCTTTTTATTCTCTAATTCCTTATATAATAAAGAATTAACATTGGGCGATACTGGATTTGAACCAGTGACTTCTACCGTGTGAAGGTAGCACTCTCCCGCTGAGTTAATCGCCCGCTAATCGGTCATGGTTTATTACTATAGCCGCTTTATTGATGAAAGTAAAGCCTTCACCGGCCTTACTGCCTCCCTCATTGTATTAAGGTCTTTCAGGCTGTATAGTGGCTTTATGGCCGAAAAAAAGGTGAAGATTCTGGCGTATAGCTGCAGGCAGGATGAGGTTGAATATTTTGCCTTTTTCGGCGGGCAGCCGAATGTGGAGCTTTCAAAAAGCGGGGCTGTTCCCGATGAGGAGACTGCGGCGCTGGCTGAAGGCTGTACCTGTATTAGTATCATTACGACGCCCATGACTCCTCCCATACTCAGGGCCCTTTTTGAACGGGGGGTGAGGTTTATTTCTACCCGGAGTATAGGCTATGACCACATTGACATGAAATGCGCTCTGGAACTGGGTATGCGGGTGGGTAACGTGAGTTACGCGCCTGACGCGGTTTCAAACTATACGGTGATGTTCATGCTTATGGCCATCAGGAATATCAAGAATATTTCGCGCCTGGCGCTGGCCCAGGATTTTTCACTTCAGGGCGGGGTCCAGGGGCGGAATCTTGGTAATCTTACCGTGGGCATTGCCGGGACGGGCCGCATAGGCCAACGGGTCATTGAGCATTTAAGCGGTTTCGGCTGTACGATTCTGGCTTATGACAAGGTTGAAACTGAGGCGGTGCGCCGCCATGCCCGCTATGTGGGCTGGGAGGAGCTTTGCGCCGCTTCCGATATTATTTCGCTCCACATACCCGCTTCGGCGGATAATTACCATATTATCAACCATGCTTCGCTTTTAAAGATGAAGGACGGGGTCATCCTGATCAATACGGCCCGGGGTTCCCTGATTGACACGCCCGCTTTTCTTGACGCGCTGGAAAGCGGCAAGATCGGCGCCGCGGCTCTTGATGTGGTGGAGGATGAAGGCTACCTCTACTACAATAATCTTGAAGGCAGGGTGCTTCCCAACAGGGACATTGCCGTCCTGAAATCATACCCCAATGTGATACTCACCCCGCATACTGCTTTCTACACTGATCAGACAGTAAGCGATATGGTTGAAAATTCCCTTAAAAGCTGCGTTGCCTTTGTCCGGGGAGAAGAAAACCCCTGGGAGCTGCCGAGCGCGGCGGGAACCGGAGGGTGTTAAAGAGGGCCGGATGCTGGAAAAAATCAGGACCGAAGTTGTCCGCAAACTGATACATCTTCTTATCGCCCTGAGCGTTCCCCTGGCGGCATTTAACCGCGTCATGACCGTTGCCCTGCTGGCAGGTGGAACGCTGGCGTATGTTGTCTTTGAGCTGCTCCGTTTTAACGGCATAAAAATCCCCGTGATTTCGCCCCTTACCGCCATAGCCATGAGAAACCGGGACCGGGGGCGTTTTGTGCTGGGGCCGGTAACTCTGGGGCTGGGCGCCCTTCTGGTCCTGCTCCTTTTTCCCTTTCCGGCGGCGGCGGCGGCGATTTACGCCCTGGCTTTTGGCGACGGGCTTTCAAGCCTGGCCGGAAGGCTCTGGGGGCGTTTCAGGCCGCCTTTTCTTTTTGGAAAGAGCGTGGAGGGGTCCTGCGTGTGCTTTGCCGCCGTCCTGGTTTCGACCGGCCTCGTAACCGGGGACATAAGGCCGGCCCTCATCGGGGCTTTGGCGGCGATGCTGGTGGAAGCGCTTCCCCTTGGAGACTACGACAATCTTGCCATTCCCCTGATAACGGGGCTTGCCGTAACCCTTGTTCTACGCTGCGCCGCCTGAGCGCGGGCCCCTGTCCGACCGATCAGAGCCAGAGGTACACATGATGAAGCTGGTCGCAGGCGAGCCAGGTCCCCAGGCACAGGAAGGCTATGCCCAGGGGGAGGGCCGCGATGGTGTCGGCGGCAAAGAGTATGTTTCTTCCCAGCAGGGTAAGGATCATGCCGCAGGCTATGATAAAATGTTCTTTTGAACGCTGGGTATAGGCGGAAACAAAGAAGCTCAACAGGGTGATAAGCGCTATTCCGGCCTGGGCCAGAAGAAACATGGACTCATAGCCTGAAAGCATGGTCAGGCTGGAATTCCAGGCCAGACTGTCTATGGGCATACCGATGACGATGAGCAGGGTAATGATGACGGCGATCAGGAGGACGTTGCCGTGCTTTTGAATGTCAAGGCCCGCCGCGTACACGCTCGCCCCAAAAAGGCAAAACACCCCGAAATACCGGCCAAAATACAGTATCCGCGAGGCGATTATCAGGTATACCTGGGACAAAAGCAGCGTGTCCTTGAGGAGGAGTATGCTGCGGACCAGTTCAAAACTAAAGGAAAAAACAAACATGGCAAAAAAGATTATCTCAGGGGAATTTGTTTTTTCAAAAAAATTCAGGATGAGTATCAGGGCGGCCAGGGCATAGATACTGGCGAGTATCATGGACACCAGGGGCGCGTAGGGCCAGGGGCCGGAGATGCGGGTGAGGAGGGGCTGCAGCACTCCGGGCGCCCGGCGTACCGCCGCCGCCGCTGTTTGGGGGGCCGCGTGCAGGGCCGTCAGAGAGATAACCAGCATCATAAAAAGCGCCAGGGACGCAAAACATATTTCAACCTTAAAGAGGCGGTTCCGCTGTAAAAGAGTCATGGGGTAAGCATAATTGAAAATCCCGCCTCCGCTCAAGTACCGTATCAAGACAGCCGAAAATAAAACGGGGACCTTCAAAATTGGATCTGCCTTAAAACCGGCCACTGTTGAACAGGTCCGATACGTTCCGGCGATTTTTATAGGAGAACGGTATGTACAAGAAGATACTTATCCTTTTACTCATAACCCCGGTTTTTCTTTCCGGGCTCTGGGCAGGAGATGCCGCTTCATTTGTGGACCTTGGTTTTTCACCTGACGGCAAGGTGTATATTTTTGCCCAATACGGCATTCAGTCAGGGACACTGCGGCCCTGGGCCGATTTGTTTATTGTCGATGTGCCGAACAACAATTTTGTCCCCGGAGGAAGAAGCTCCTATGTCCATACTTCCCCGGTCGCGGCAGGCCAGGATGGGTCGGGGGCGCTGTTCAGGCTTATTGCCCGTAACGCCGCCCTTGCCGAGCGCCATGGCGTTGATTTTCTTTTTCAGAGCCAGCCCCTGTATATTTCCCTTAACGGTGAAGGCGGCGGAAACGGCCAGACCATAGAATTCAGGGATTTCGAGGCCCAGGCGAATTACAGGGCTTCCCTGGTTTCTACGGTGGAAGGCGCGGCAGCCTCGCTTAAATCATCGTTCTATATCAATCTTGAAAGAACAGACAGCCGGGGAACCAGGACCTATGTGGTGGGAACCCCCCAGTTAAAACGGCCCCTGGTCGCTTCGTACCGTATCAGGAAGGCCATGATAGCCCCCCATGACGGGTCCCTTATCTTTGTAATTGAAATGCACAGGCAGGGCGAAAACGGCTCCGACATACGCTATATGGTTGAAGCGGTACGGCTGTAATTACAGACATTCCCTGAATATCTGGGCGGCGGCCCCGTCTTCGTAGACAGCGCGGAGATAAAGGCGTCCGCCCAGCCTGTTTCTCCGCCAGAGCCCTTCTTTTTGCACCTCTATGGCAAACCGTATCCATTCGTCCCTGCCGGGCAGTTCCCGTATCTGCGAGAAAAAATACACGCCCCGCGGTATGCAAAAGCCCCCCGGAATCCCCGGCATAGCCGCGGTCTCCGCGGCCCCGGCCTCCGCTGCCTCGGCTGCTTTGCCCAGCCAGAGCGGCTCTGCCAGGTAGCGCTCCTCTCCGGGTTCAATACTCTGTCCTGTTTCGGAATCAAGTTCAAAAGCCAGGGCAAGCTCTTCCCCTCCGGGAAAGCAAAAGGGTTCAAGCGCGGGATCAGGAACATAATAAAGGGGAGCGTGAAGGCGAAGGGTGGTGTACTGTAAATTCATCAGGAACAAACCCAAGTATATAAAGCCCCGGAAAATCCGTCAAGGCAAGCCCTTTACAAAGCAGGGCCATATCAGGAAAATATATAAATGTCTCAAGTTGAAATTCATACCGGCCCCTCTGATCAGCCGCCGGCTTCCGTTCATAGCAGCGCGTCGGACCGTTTGGGAACCGAACCTATAGGAAAATTGATACTCCGTTTTTCCATTCCGGCTATTTCCGGCATGATTGTTAATGCCCTGTATAATGTGGTGGACAGGATCTATGTTGGAAGGGGCGTCAATGAAGTCGCCCTGGGGGGCCTCTCCCTGACGATGCCCATAGTAACCATCTCCATGGCCTTTGCCATGCTTTTCGGCGTGGGATCGGCGAATATGATTTCCATGCGTCTTGGGCAGGGGCGGAAACACGATGCGGAAAACGCCCTGAACCACTGCCTCATCCTCCTTGTAGGCATAGGTTTCCTCCTCATGATTTCCGGCCTGGTTTTTATTGAGCCCATACTTTCAATCCTGGGCGCCCAGGAAGGAAGCGAAGCCATAAACTATGCCCGGGACTACCTTAAAATTATCATATACGGGCAGGTTTTTGTTATGGTGGGGTTCGGGCTCTCCCACTGCACCAGGGCCCAGGGTTTCCCGGCTATCACCATGATAAGCATGTTCCTTGGCGCCGGAATGAACATGATCCTTGATCCGATCTTTATTTTTGGCTTTGGCTGGGGCGTCAAGGGCGCCGCCTGGGCGACCATCATTTCCCAGCTCGCCTCGGCAGTCTGGCTGCTTGGTTTCAATCTGGGAAAAAAAGCCGTAGTAAAGCTCAGGCCCAGGAGCTTTACCTTTAACCGGGGCATAGTCATGCAGATACTGGGCTTTGGGTCGGCCCAGTTTTTGCTGCAGTTTATTATGTCCGCGGTCCAGCTCCTCTACAATACACGCATGGGCTGGTATGGCGTCGCGGCCCTGGGGGTGGACAATGGCGGGGATATAGCCCTCTCAGGCGTCAACATCAACATGTCCATCACCATGATGATACTTATGCCCATCTTCGGCATCAATCAGGGAGCCCAGCCCATACTGGGCTACAATTACGGCGCGAAAAAATTCGGGCGGGTCAAAAGCGCCTATATCAGGGCTGTTATATTTGCGACAGTCTTCTGTGTTGTGGGTTTTATAGCCAGCGAATTCTTTCCCCATAGCATGGTGCGCATATTCGCGCCTCATGGCAGCGACGCCCTTTTCAGTTTTGCTCCCTGGGCCATGAGGGTCATGATGATTTTTCTTCCGCTGACCGGATTTCAGATAGTGTCGGCCAATTTCTTTGTGGTTACCGGCAGGCCGAAAACGTCTATTTTCCTTTCCATGATGCGCCAGTGCATCGCCCTTATTCCCTGCATACTCCTTTTTGGGAAGTTCTGGGGACTCCGGGGTGTGGTTGCCGCGGCTCCTGTAGCGGACGCGTTCTCATTGATTCTTACTTCAATCATGATATTTTTTGAATTGAAAAAGCTAAACAGGAAGGCGGGGCTGTAAAAAAACGGCGCAAACGGCCGGCGGCCTGTGTTTACCTGGCAGCTTCTTCCCACGCGTGAATGAACTGCAGGGCGTATTGCTGTATGCCGTTAAAATACGTGTCTATAAAATGAACAAGGTCCCGGCCCACATAGCGATAATGCCAGCTTTCCCAGCGGTAGCCGGTAAGCGCCTCATAGCCGTCGGGAAAGGAAAGGGACCAGCCGAAACGCCCGGCATTGGACAGCAGCCACCGGCCTTCCCTGGTTCCGGCAAACTCGTCGGAGATTGAACCAAAATCAACCACCAGGCCAAGCTGATGCTGGCTGTGTCCGGGCCTGGCCGAGACCCGGTCGGCTGCTTCCTGTCCGTCTTCCTGTACATTCCTGGCGTACACTTCAACCTGGTAATTGTATGAGCGGTATGTGGAGGACGCGGTCAGGGTAAGCCCCTCAGCGGCGGCGGCGGCGGCCATTTCCTCAAGGGCCCTGGCCGCTTCCTGCCTGAGCAGGAGGCCATTACGGCCGGTCCGGTACGAAGGGCCGGAAAGCGTTACCAAATCTTCAGGCTCATACCCGCCGGGAAGGGCATGGGCCTTGTCCACCAGTATCCTTAGATAAGGGTCTCCTTCCAGCACGGCAAGAAGATCCAGAATAAAGGACGGCCCTTCACGGGCGGCCGCGCCCAGTTCCTGGACCAGTTCCGGGGGAAGCCGGGCATCGCTCAGAATACGCCGCAAATCATCCTGAAAATCAGGTTCGGCGGCATTACTCTGTCCCCGCATCTCCGCGTCCTGGCCGCTTACCGCGTTACCCGTGGCGGCGTTACTCTGTCCCCTGAAACAGCCTGAAAAGGACGCAAGGCAAAAAACCGCGCAAACAAAAAACTTGATGCCCCCCATACTACACAACCTCATCCATGGTCTTCACAATAGTGAATAAATCGGGAAGCCCGCTTGAATCTATGACAATTTTGACAATCGCGCTGGGATTGAGAATATAAAAACGCCGTTTTGCTTCCTGGGCGTACTCAAGGAGGGTGATTACCGCGCCCAGGCCGGTTGAGGAAAGACGCTCCACCCCGGACATATCCAGCACCACATGGGATGTAAAAGCCGAGGAGCGTATTCTGCGCTGGAATTCCCTGTAATTATGGTCGTCCAGAACACCCTGAATCTCAAACACGGTAAAATGTCCTTCGTTGGATTTGGTCATGGTAAAAGTTTCCATAAGTCCCCCGGTTTTGGAAAGCAACCCTGAACCTAAAGGAGCGGAACTATTTATTAGCATACTCCTGGACAAAACGGTTCGAAATAATCAGATGATCCTTGCCGGTACCCGCGTAAACAACTATGCGGCAATGAAGCATCCATTCAATACAGGCATCCAGCTCTTCAAAAGAAATACCCAGGTGGCTGTTAATCCACTGCCTGATCTCCCTCAGCGATACTTTGAAAGGGCCGTTATCAAGATGCTGGCCGTACTTGAAAGCATAACCGGCCATGCCGGTCATGATCCGCTTCCGGGGACTGGTCTCTATCAGCTCTTCAAGATGCTGGTTGGTATTCCGTATACGCTCGGAAAGAATCTTTATGATTTTCAGGGCGAAATTGCCGTTGGAAACAATCATCTTCTCAAAAGAAGGCCCGTCTATCGAAAGAACACTGGTTTCCGTAATGGCAATGGCCGAGGCGGAACGGGGCCGGTGATCAATAAGGGCCATTTCGCCAAAAAATTCACTGGCTCTGGAAATGGTCTTTAATACCACCTCGCCCTTTTCAACCTTCTTTTTAAGATCCACATTACCGCGTTTGAGTATATACATGAGATCCCCGAGATCACCTTCCCGGAATATGATTTCGCCCGCGTCAAACTTTTTCTCAGTCATAAAACCAACCACGGATTAGAATACCCTATTATCCAAATTTCAGGCAAGAGCCAAAATGGGCGCCCCTGGGTAAAACCCTGAGCGTTGTTCCCCTGGAGCCATAAGCCGCACTATATTTTATTTTGAAATTGATTCCTTGACAAAAAATTCACCAAAGGTTATTCTTTTTAAGCATCTTTGATGCTAAAAAAGATTTTTTCGGAGGTAGATGATGATGAAGCGTTTAGTGGTTCTTTTAGTGGTTCTTGCGGCAGTGGTATTGCCCGCGGCGGCTCAGGATTTTAGCAGTCCCACCCCTCAGTTTATTTCTTTTAACCTCGGTGTGGCTGTGGGTCCTGAATTAACCGATGACGGAGGCTTTGCCGGGGGCTATAACTTTGGCTTTGATTTCTTTGTCCTCGACGGTCTTTCGGTGGGCTTTGACCGTATCACCACTGGCAGTAATGGAGATTTTCCGGTTACCCGTGACTATAACGGCCTGCGTCTGGGTTATAAATTTACCCCCGTTATCGGTGCGGCCCTGGGTTTTGGTTCCGCTGACTATACCTATACTGGTACTGGCTCATTGAATGGCGTTGAGCCTGAAACCTTTACCTTGGGTCTCTTTGCCGATGTCCTCTCCAAGAGGAGCGAGGTGGGCATTGCCCATAGCCTCAAGCTGCGGATAGATTATGTTGCGCCCTTTGAAGAACTGGCCGAAGGCGCCTTGATCTTTATTGTGGGCCTTAGTTTTGGCGTCTAAGGCCGCACGGTCTTTGAATCCGTGCCGGAGGACCGGCACAGCCAGGGCTTGCAAAGTCAAGACCCTGTATACGGAGGAGAATAATCTAGATGAAAAAAATACTAATTTTACTGGCGGTTTTAGCCATCCTGCCTCTGACCCAGCTTGCGGCCCAGAGCGACGGCTTTAAGGTTTTTTCGTTTGATATAGGCTATGCGCCCAGCTATAATGTAGAGTCCGCGGATACGGATTCCCAGCCTCTTTTTGGCCTTAATATCATGATTGGCGATGATTTGACTGCGGGTTTTACCTATACCGCCCTAGCCTCTACCACTTATACCCTGCTCAGTCTTAAATACCAGATTATTGACAAGCTCAAGGTCCTGGTTTCCGTGGGCAGTGACGGGACTGACCCCGTATCCGGTGTGGGCTTTGAGTACGCTCCCTTTACCCGAAGATACGGTGAATACCTGGGTACGGAATTAAAACTCATGGTAGAATACGCGTTTGAACCCGGTGCCATTGACGAAGGGCGGCTTTTCTTTGGCGTCGCCTTAGGGGTGGGTATCTAACAGCTATACGGAGGAGAATCTAGATGAAAAAAATACTGATTTTACTGGCGGTTTTAGCCATCCTGCCCCTGGCCCAGCTTGCGGCCCAGAGCAGCGGCTACAATGTTTTTTCGTTTGATATAGGCTACGCGCCCAGCTATAACGTAAATACCGGGGACACAGACTCCCAGACTCTTTTTGGCTTTAATGTCATGGTTGGCAATGATTTGGCCGCAGGTTTTACCCTTATTGGCAACAGTACTGCCGGTTTTTCCCTGCTTACGCTTAAATACCAAATTATTGACAGGATCAAGGCCCAGGTTTCCCTGGGACTACAAAATCCTGGTGGCTCGCCGATACCTGTGTCCGGCCTGGGTTTTGAGTACGCTCCTTTTACCCAGAGCAATAATTCCCTAAATACGGAATTAAAGCTCAGGATAGAATATCTGTTCCCCAATAACTATGTTGAACAGGGATGGCTTTTCTTTGGCCTCGCTCTCGGAGTGGGTGTCTAGGGCTATGCTGTATCGCAACTGATACAGGCGATGTAGATGAAAAAAGCGGGCGTTTGCCCGCTTTTTTTATTCCCGAACCTTGCGGAAAGTGCTTCCAAAAGAGTTTGGGGCGCTCACGGCGACAAGATTCGCAATGTGGTTAAGTGAACAAGGCAGTAGTTACAGCGATTCGCGCTTACAGGCTCTTAGACCCGCACTTCAAGGTCGATGCCGGCGCGGCCTGTTACCCGGCCACGGACCAGGCTGCCGGGGGCAAGGGGGCCGCCGGTGATGACTGTTGAGCCGTC